>JADJXG010000001.1:0-300000 GCA_016715965.1 Saprospiraceae bacterium
TTCTTTTCGAGAAAAGGAATTACTTTTTGATTTCAATCGACGCACATCGTCCAGGCTGACCATATAAAGTCTGGTTTGCGTACCACTTGTCTGAACCGCATAATTCTGGAAAATAAGGCCATTCTTTGATACAAGGCGCACACCAGGTTGCCCAGAAGTTAAAGATTCGGATGGTATCGTCCTTTTTATCCATTTCCTTCAACAAATCTTTCAACACCAACACTATGGGTTCACGCACCTGACCATTGGCTTTAAAACAGGTAATAGACATCAACAGTATGATCACAATCTGAGTCATCATGAATTTAACGCCTGAAGTTTCAGAATGTTGTTTGCAATAGGACAAGGTTTTATTAATTTTTAATCGTTTAAAAAATCGAATGCTTCGAAAATTTTCAAATGGCAAAAGTAAATTGGCGAATCGACAAGTATCTGATTGATGGATAAAATATATACCTTCGCACTTATTGGATATGATGTCTTCCATCAGTAAATTTTTGTATATTTTCCTGGCCATTGTCATTCTGTATATGGTGGGAATTTTCTTTATTTATATTTTTATTGATTTCATTGTGTTTTCACCGACCAAACACGGACCAAATTATAAGTATACATTCACTCATCCGTATAAAGAAATCAAACTGGATCATCCCAATGGTCAAAAAATCAATATTCTTCAGTTTGAGAGCAAGATTCCCACCAAATCATATCTGATTTTTCTACACGGAAGTAACAAAAGCGCCGATTACTGGGCTGCCCAGGTGCCTTTTTTTACCAACAGAGGTTTTCGTGTAATTATGCCAGATTATCGCGGGTATGGAAAATCACAAGGCCATCCAACAGAAATTGGGCTATATGAAGATGGTCAAATTGTCATGGGATGGCTAAAAGGTCAGACTACAGAGGATAGTATACTCATTTACGGAGTTGATTTTGGAGCAACAGTTGCCGCCTATATTTCAACCATCAGTCCCTGCAGGCAAGTTATTCTTGACAATCCTGTGTATAGCCTTAGGTCCTGGATGAGAACCAGATTTCCATTGCTGATTTTACCTTATGAATTAAAATACGATTTCAATACATTTGAGTTTATTCCCAATATTATTAGTCCAATGACGATTTTTTATACAAAGAACAACCCGTTTCACAAAAAGAGGAACTGAAAAATATGGTAGGCTTACTAAGGGATCCAGGCACCGTCATTTGGTTGGAAAACGGAGGTCAAGAGGACCTGGATTTTATTCAATATTTTGACCAGATAAGTAAGAACTATTAGAACATGGTGAAACGCTCAAAACTTGAAAAATTTGCAGCCAATCTAGGCTTTACAAATGTATTTGAAAATTTCAATTTTCAAAACCCAAGTTTACATCAATCCCTTCATGAGGAAGTAGAACTGAAAGGAAAATGGCGCGCCAATCATTTTATGAACAATGATCCATTGATTTTAGAATTGGCCTGCGGAAGGGGAGAATATTGTCTTGGACTCGCAGCCATGTATCCAAACAAAAACTATATTGGGGTTGACATAAAAGGAGCCAGAATTTGGAAAGGGGCCTCTACCGCATTGGCGAAACGATTGGATAATATTGCATTTTTAAGAACTAAAATTGAATTAATTGGGCATTTTTTTGAAGAAGAGGAAATTTCAGAAATATGGATTACATTTCCTGATCCTTTTCCAAGGCCCAGCAAATCAAACAGGCGGCTCACTTCTCCAATATTTCTAGACCACTATTCCAAAGTCCTGGAAGATGGAGCCTATTTACATTTGAAAACAGATGATCCGGGATTGTATGTATTTAGTTTGCAAACCATTCAGTCCCATCCAAACTATACCGTATTGTATCATGATGATGACATCTATGGCAAAACACTCCCCTACCCTGAATTAGAAATTAAAACCTACTATGAGAATATCCATTTGGATCTCGGCAAAAAGATTAAGTACATCAGAGCGAGGCACCATAAACAATACAGATAGAAGAATTAAAATCTTAAATTTCAAGTGAATATAAGATTGTTTCCAAATTAAGAATTTGAACAGGAAGTCGTAAATAAATAATAAATTTGTTTCCAAATCAATTGGAAATTGAAATCGAATGATAGTTTGGAGGGTGATTTATTTTGGTTACGACTGATCATTCCATCCATGGTACAATTATCAAGATGTTTCTTTTTTGTCGCTATTTTTTCTCTCAGTTTAACCCATCCAATATATAGCCAACAAAACTACACTCTATTGGATTCTGCTCTTATCTATGAGAAGCTAGATCAAGCCGATGATTTGGATTTTAATGGTGAATTGGACAGCGCCCTGGCAATCGTTGAGTGGGTCGATAAGTTCTCAAGAAGCAAAATATGAGCAGAGGGCTTGGCTATGCTCAATTAAAAAAAAGCAGATCTGCTTCTCAAAAAATCCATGTACCCTCAAATTAGCGGGCTGTTGGATGAGGGTTACCATATTGGAAGTATCTTAAAGGACAGCCTTATGATGGGACTATCCCTCACCCAGAGGGCCCAATTCTACAAAGCAAAAGGTGATATGGAAAATTCCATCTCTTCAGCATAATCACAATTGCTTCTCCTAAAAAATGATTTAAGCGGTTTGTTCTTTATTGACAGAAAGTCGAGATTGGATTTGATCTTGTTCAAGATATTAATTGTATCATTCTACAAATTTATCTTAGATTTGTGTACCATTTTCTTGTACCATCTCGGAGCGATTTATATTAAATTTAAGCTGAATTCATTTGGTTTTGGATAAAATTTGTGAATTTCCAATTCATTCTTTGTAAATTCAACTTACAAACTATTTGAATACATGGGAATAATTCTTCAAATAAAGTGTCTAAATTTTATTGTTAACGAATAAATCAAAAACGATGAAAAATTCATTGATTAAAACAGCCATCTGTTTGAGCCTATTCATTAGTATCGGATTCAACATGAAAGCCCAGGGTAAATACATTCTAGCCCAAAACAATCCATTTGCCTTGGTTAACTTGAGCAATTTTGCATCACCGGCCCTTGGAGACATTGACAATGATGGCGACCTGGACCTTTTTGTTGGCCAATACAACTCCAATACCATGTTGTTTTTCCGAAATATTGGTACTGCCAAGATGCCAATATATGAAATGCAATCAGGCCAATTAAATCCAATGAATATCTACTCAAGTAATTCCGGATGCAATGCACCTGCATTGGTAGATATTGATCACGACGGTGATCTTGATGCATTTGTTGGGATTTATACCTATCTTATCCGACACTTGAAAAATGTTGGGAATGCCAATGAACCAGATTTTATTTGGCCCAGTCCTATGGATCATCCATTGGATAAAGTGATGACGGAAGGGATTTGCAGTTTTCCAGCATTTGTGGATATCGATAATGACATGGATGATGATGTGTTTATCTCCGATGGGAATGGAAGTATTCTATTTTATAGAAACATTGGAAATAAGACATCCCCTAACTTTGATTTGGATACCATGAATAATCCATTCATAAATGTAAATCTTACAGCAAGAACGAAAATTGCTTTTCATGATATAAACGGTGATGGATTGATCGATGCTGTAATTAGCCATGATGCCACAATACCTGAATTATTGTATTTCGAAAACACCGGATCAATAACAAATGCTTCTTTTGAGCAAATGACAGGAACGTCTAATCCATTCGACGGAATTACAGGACCAGTGGCCCTTGTACCGGCATTTGCAGATATCGATGGGGATGGTGACAAGGATTTGGTACTTGGCACAAATCAAAGAATCAGGCTTTATGAAGCAGTAAGTTCTTCCGGCACCAACTCTTATGACAAATACGCCAACTGCAAAATTTATCCCAATCCCAGTAACGGACTTTTAACTGTTACCAATTTACCCTTCGGTTCTACTTTAAAAGTGGTGGACATAACCGGAAAGGTGCATTATAATGCAATAACTAAAAGCGAGGATGAAATAATTGACACCTCAACTTTTATGAATGGTGTGTACAGTATCCGGATTGAAAACAACGGAACCTTGTACAACGAAAAACTTTTAGTTAGCAAGTAATTTTATTTAGGCATAAAAGACTTATATCATGTAAATTTTAATGTTTTATAACAAAACAGTTGGTCTCATTTTTGGGGAGTATTACAAATATCTTCATTTTTGTTAAAAGAGCATAGTTCAGGATTGAGTTGCTGCAGTTTTTCAAAATTATATATGAATTTCAAAAAATCAAACCGAAACTTTATTTACAGAAGCAGGAACATATCATAAAAAAAATCCCTTTATCTATTCAGATAAAGGGAAATAAATTGTTGAGGTCGAGAGCGGATTCGAACCGCTGTACAAGGTTTTGCAGACCTCTACCTAGCCACTCGGTCACTCGACCATAAGGGACGGCAAATGTAGAGCTTTTATTGGAAATCCTAAGTGTGGAATATAAAAAAATAAGGATTTTTTGTCTAAAATGAGCCCTCACTTCACCATTCCATTAATTTTGACCCATGAAATCCGAACTCGAATATCTTGATCTCTTGAAAGAATTTTGCCTGATTGTCCGGGCTCCGGGAAGGATTAACCTCATCGGCGAACACACCGATTATAATCAGGGGCTTTGTATGCCCGCGACCATCAACCGGTATATTTATCTTGGCATAAACCATTCAAAAAAATGGAGCTTTCAAGCCATCGACACCCTTGAAACTTGGGTTGAAGGTCAAAATTGGACCCCGGATTGGTTGGTGTACTTTAATGGTGTCATCCAACTCGCAACCGAAAAGAACTTACCGACCAGTCCATTAAGCTTGGCATTTGGGGGCAATCTTCCGGTAGGCGCTGGCCTATCTTCCTCTTCTTCAATTTGTTGCGGATTTTGTTACGCCTTGAACACGCAATTCAACTGGCAGATGGATTTGTCTAGTTTGACCCAATTTGCCGTACAAGCTGAAAGACGATCCGGCCTGGAAGGTGGAATGATGGATCAGATCAGTATTCTGAATGGCAAGAAAGCTTGTGCTTTGCTTATCGATTGTAAAGACTGGACATTTACCAACTTTCCCATGACATTGCCAGACCATAGCTGGCTGATTGTCGATACCAAAATCAAGCATAAATTGGTGGATACTGATTACAATACAAGAAGCCAAACTTGTCGGCAAATTTTGATAAAACTGCAAGAAAAAGGAATATCCATTGGAGCCCTGGGTGAAGTAGATGACCGCCAATTGGCTCTGGCAAAAAATTTACTTACGGAAGAACAATTTCTATTGTTGAAATATCAGGTCGAAGAAAATGAAAGGGTCAAAAAATTTGCACACGCACTTATCAACAAGGATGCGATTGAATTAGGCCACATTTTATTGGAAGGCCATAGAGGACTGAGGGATTTGTACAAAGTATCCTGTGATGAATTGGATTTTCTGGTTGATTTTGCAAACAAGGATCCAAGGGCTGAAGGGGCCAGAATGATGGGAGGTGGATTTGGCGGAAGTTCCATTCATTTGGTAAAAATAATACCTTGGACGCTTATCGATCCGACATCGCAGAAGCTTATCAGCTGAAGTTCGGGATACATGCAGATATCTTTGAAGCGGAAGCATCAGATGGTCTTATACGCTTGAAATAAGAAATTTTTAAAGAATGGCTTTATCTTTGCATTTCCAGCAAATCAAATTTCGTAAAAAAAATCTACAATATATATTCTTATCCTCCATCAAATGCGGTTTCAAAATAAAATTATTCTTGCAGTCTTTGTTTCCCTGGTCCACAGTTGTTCACTCTGGTCAGCAGCCACTGCCGCCCTTCAAGAAGATTGGATGATCACAGAATCAAAACTTAAAAAAATCTGGCCCAATGCTCAAATAAATCATCTGAACAAATTGGATGGCTACCAGACAGCCTGGGAAATTTTAGTGCCACAGAAAGTAAATCACCAAGACGCCAGCAGTCCGATTTTTTATCAACGGATATACATAGACCACAAGAGCCTAAAATCACCAAATGTTTTAGTGACTGAAGGATACCAAATCAATCACCGCATTCATGAGCCCAGTAAAATGTTGGATGCCAATCAAATCACCATAGAATACCGGTATTGCGGACAATCTGTTCCTACCAAATTGGACTGGACTTATTTAAATCATGCCCAAGCCATGCAAGATTTTTATAAAATTCAAAATGAATTAAAAAAAATCTACAAGAAAAAATGGATTGTTACCGGTGTGTCCAAAGGTGGCACTACAGCTGCCATCTATAAATTGCAGTACCCAAAAGCGGTAAAAGCGGCCATGGCTTATGTAGCACCCTTTCCCCTGGCTCAGGAAGACCTTAGGACCATCCGCCATTATCGCCAAAAAGCAGGCACAGAAGCATGCAGAAAAAGAGTTTTCGAATTTCAGAAAATGGTATTTTCAAACCGTGAAAAGCTGGTGCCGCTGATACAAAATCTAGCTAAAAGAGAGGGTGTCACTTTCCCATTGGGTATTGAAAAGACCATAGAATATTGTGCACTGGAATATCCTTTTTCTTTTTGGCAATGGGGAACCGATTGTGAGGAGATTCCGGGAACTGAAGCCAATGCATTGGATATTTTTCATCATCTGGAAGAAATCGTCGATATCAATTTTTATGATTCAAAAACTTACGAACAATTCAAACCAGCCTTCTATCAGTTTATGACTGAATTTGGGTACTATGGTTTTGATACGATCGGTTTAAGTCAATATTTACTTTTTGAAAAGCAACCCAGCAACCTGGTCTTTTGTCCATCAGATGTAGATATCCAATTTAATCCTTCCTTTATGCAAAAAATGGAAGAAAAGGCAAGAACGAATGGCAAGAAAATTATGTACGTGTACGGTGGTCTGGATACATGGACTGCTTGTGGCATCGAACCGGATAAAAGATTGAATGCGCTTCGACTGACACTCGCCGATGGTGGACACCGCACCAAACTCAGAAATTTTTCTGCAGAACAAAAATCAATGGCTGTCCAAAAATTAAAAAATGGACAGGTATTAAAAATATTTCCACACCTCAATAAATACTGCTTGCAATGATTCTTGAAAATGACCAGTATCAAATTCAGGGTTTAGCCCTTCTGGATCTAGTTGAAAAATACGGAACTCCTCTCTATGTCTATGACAGCTCCATGATCAAACGTCAATTGGATCGACTTCACAAGGCTTTTGACGTGCCGCAATTGGATGTACACTTTGCATGCAAGGCATTGAACAATGTCAATATATTAAAGCTGATAAATGGGTGGGGAGCGGGACTTGACACGGTTTCCATCCAGGAAATATGGACCGGTCTCAAAGCCGGGGTGGATCCTTCAAGGATTATCTATACTCCCAATTGTGTCGGAGTGGATGAAATTGAAATGGCCATCGAGCTGGGTGTTCAGATCAACATTGATCACATCGAAACACTGGAATACATAGGACACCATCACCCCAACACCAAAATGTGCATCCGGATTAACCCACATGTGATGGCCGGTGGCAATGAAAATATCAGTGTGGGTCATATTGATAGCAAATTTGGAATCTCTATTTATCAAATGCCACTTGTGGAGAGATTGGTCAAAACGCTTGGCTTAAAAATAAATGGTCTTCACATGCATACCGGATCGGACATTCTGGATGCGGGTGTGTTTAGTTTTGCCTCCGATATTCTTTTTGATGTGGCCAAAAGATTTCCGGATCTTGAATTCCTTGATTTTGGCAGTGGCTTGAAAGTTCCTTACAAGGAAGATGATGTCTATACCGATATTGAAGAATTGGGAGTCATCCTATCCAAAAAATTTAATCAGTTTTGCAAAGAATATGGACGTCCATTAAGTCTTTTCCTGGAGCCCGGAAAGTTTATTGTATCAGAGTGCGGCTTTTTTTTGGTTAAAACCAATGTCATCAAACAAACACCTTCCACGGTGTTTGCCGGTGTGGACAGCGGAATGAATCATTTGATAAGGCCTATGCTCTATAATTCCTACCATCAGATCGTCAATGTGAGCAATCCTACAGGAAAGCCAAGGGTGTACAATGTCGTCGGCTATATCTGTGAAACGGATACCTTTGCCAGCAACAGAGTGGTACCTGAGATTCATGCAGGAGATATCCTCTGTTTTAAAAATGCAGGTGCATACTGTTTTACCATGAGCTCCAATTACAACTCGAGATTCAGGCCTGCAGAAGTACTCATCCATGACGGAAAAGACCTGCTGATCCGTAAAAGAGAGAGCATGGAAGACTTATTAAGGAACCAAATCGAAGTATTGTAATGGAGTCATTTGGATCAATGTCATCTTGATTGCACTCCTGATTGCATCCTTAACTTCATAATCGTTGGTAGTTTTCAGGCTCCAATGATAAAAATGATTCATTTTTTGATACAGCCAATGACACTTTTGATCCATCGTTTGCATACTTTGATACAATTGTTTTGGAAAGACTTTTGAAGATCATTATCTTGTTGCCCGTAAATTATTTTTCAGGCTTGCATTGGAATGAAGCTTTTTACCATCCGCCATGCATTATATGACCAGATTAAAAAAAATAGTATCTTATTCATTTTAATACCCAAAATCAAATAGCGTTACCCGCATCAGGAATATTCAAAAAAATCTCCAGAATCCCAAAAGCAGTTTTCTTTCCACTAAAACCTCAACCTATTTTTACACGATCACAATAATTTGCTGCATCAGTCTATAATGAGAACTTATTACTTTTATTTCGGAGCATTGGGATTCATTTTATTTGAAATTGCCAGGGTATATTTCATAATGCCTTTACCCGGAAGCCAGGAAATGCAAAGCCTTGATTTGGCCTACTTTTTACATCAGTGGAAATGGGTTTTTAGAAGCTTGTTTTTGGCTTTCTTGATGTTAGGATTCTGGCGGACGTTCCAAAAGAAGAAATGGCTGACTGCACTGATTTTGACCATTGCAGTTTTTATTGTCTATCAAAACAATTGGAAAATGTCAGCCGACAAGATGTTTCTGCAGCCGGGCTATCTCAACTTCGCCGATTCCCGAGAAAACATGGTAGATCTTAAAAGAATCGTCATCGGTATCCACCATGAGGGAAAATCAAAAGCTTATCCAATACAATTTCTGGGATATCACCATCAGGTAATCGACCAAATAGCGGATAAAAAATCATGGTAACTTATTGCACGGTTTGCAGGACCGGTAGAATTTTTAAGCCCATCATCCATGGAAAAGAAGAGGTTTTCAGATTGGTAGGCATGGATCATTTCAACGCCATGTTTGAAGATCGGTCGACCAAATCGTGGTGGCGGCAGGCCACAGGAGAAGCCGTGGCTGGACCTTTAAAAGGGATGAAACTCGCAGAAATGGATTACAGCCAAATGACTTTAGAGCAATGGTTGCAAAAATATCCGGATAGTCAGATTATGCAGCCTGACAGCGATTTTACCATTAAATATGATAGTATGTCTAATTTTGAACGAGGTAAATTTTATGGTAAGTTGACCATAAGAGATACCCATTCATGGCAAGATAAGTCTTGGATTATTGGAATATCATTACAAGGCATTTCAAAAGCCTACGATTGGAATGAGCTCTGCCGCGAAAGAATCATTCATGACAGCATTGAAAACATTCCACTCGTGATCGCATTGTCAGAGGATCAACACAGTTTCGTGGTTTACCAAAGAAAACACAAGCATCAAATTTTAAAAATGAAGGGTGACAGCTTGGTCTCAGAATACGAGCGTTACGATTTTTTCGGAAATTCAGGAGACAGTAATTCGAACAATCTGAGGTCAATTAATGCATCACAGGAATATTGGCACAGCTGGAAGTATTTTCATCCAAATACCCTGCAATTTTATTTTACCGAGATTAGGGAAAGATAAATTTCAATCACCTCCTATTCAAAAGATTTAAATGTTGTATCCTCAAAAAAACACATTGAAACAGATCCAATTTTTCTAAACAAGGGTAAATGGATCTCTGTCTTTTAAAAGGGATATGCTTTCCTGAAAGCCTTTAATTTTTCTTTTGAAAGTACAGTTGTCCTGATCCCGGTTTCAGATCCCAAATCCAATATTCTGGTGCCTTCGAAATTCCAAACTCCTGAATCTCCTGAATATTCTATTTGATTGCCATCTATACCAAGTCCATTGACCCCAACCGCGTAACACACATTTTCAATACTTCTGGCAGTCAGCAAACTCAACCAGGCTTGTCTTCTTTTTGCCGGGAACTGCGCTACTCCGATCAGGAGCTCAATGTCATCTACATTGCGCAACCAAACTGGAAATCTCAAATCATAACAAATAAATGGCATTATTTTCCAATCCCTAAATTCAAAAACCAATTTTGAAGCCCCTTTTGAATAATGTAAATGTTCATTGGCCAAAGTGAATAAATGCACCTTGTCGTAATACAAAATGCTTCGATCGGGAAACGCGCAAATACACCTATTATAGTACTTTCCGCCATCTTTGATGATCAAACTTCCCATCACCAGGGCATGATGATGATTGGCCAGGACCTGCATCCAACGGACGGTAGGTCCATCCATTGACTCTGCCAATCTTGCACTGTCCATACTAAAGCCGGTTGAAAACATCTCACAAAAAACGATCACATCCGTTGACAAGTCTGGCGATTGAATCAATTGGTCCATGGACAAAATGGTTCCTGCCGGGTCTTCCCACCGAATTGGATTTTGAATCAATGTGACTCTAAGGTCATTCATTTTTATACCATTTCATTTTTTAGACCATTTGCTCCATCACCTGCTCCCATTCTTTTGTTAGTGAATTAAGCTTGGTCTTATCAAGTTTATACTGACTCATGGTTTCGTTGTAGGCTTTGGATTGATAAAACTCTGGATCAGCCATTTTGATTTCGCATTCTTTGATTTTAAATTCCAGTTGCTCGATCTGCCTCTCAATTGACTTAATTTTTTTCTGCAAATTTTTTTGCTCATCAGGATTGAGTTGGACAGGTTTGTGAAGCTTTTGGGTCTGGATCTGCGCAGCAGTTTGAAATGACTGGAGGATGTCCTCTGAATCCATTTTCTCCAAAAAATAATCAATGTCACCTTCGAAAACCCTTATTTTTTGATGGGCAAAGTAAATGGTTTTCTCCGCCAATCCGCGCAAGAACTCCCTATCGTGCGAGACGATGATGACGGTCCCATTGTAGTTTTTGATGGCTTCTTTCAGTGCCTCTTTCGATGGGATGTCGAGGTGGTGTGTTGGCTCATCGAGGATCAATAGATTATGCGGTTGGACCAGTAAAGTCGCCAATCGCAATCTCGACTTTTCACCACCGCTCAGCACCTTTACTTTTTTGTCCACATCCTTTCCCTGAAAACCCAGACCACCCAAAATGGTCCTTACCATCGGCCTCGCCTCCGGAATAGAAGCATCTTCCAAGGTTTGCAGGATGGTGAGTCCAGGATCCAATATATCCGTATGTTCTTGTGCATAGTAACCAATCTTGATTTCATGCACCGATTTGATATCACCCTTAGTTGGCAAAAGTTGTCCGGATATCATTTTGACCATGGTACTTTTGCCTTGGCCGTTTTGACCTATAAAGCTGAGCTTCTGACCCCTTTCAACCAACAGATCAACCTGATCAAGGACCAACAAATCTCCATAGGATTTAGATAGTCCGGTTGCCTCAAAAGCGATTCGTCCACCTGGTTTGTAGGCCTGAAACCGAAGACGCATGGCAGCCAGCTCTTCTTCCGGTGCATCTTTGATTTCCATTCGTGCGAGTTCGGATTGCAGTGATTTTGCAAAAGATGCTTTGCTGGCCTTTGCTCTGAATTTATCGATTAACTGTTCTTTCTGCTGGATCAGTTTTTGTTGGGAATTGTACTCGCTTTGCTCAATATCCTTTCTTATTTTTTGTATTCAATAAAAGCAGAATACTTTCCTTTGAAATCATAAATTTTTCCGCGGTCAATTTCGATGATACGGTCTGCAACATTGTCAACAAACATCAAATCATGGGAAATCAGAACCACAGCACCTTCGTAATTCCTGAGATAGGATTCCAGCCATCGGATGGAGATAATGTCCAAATGGTTATTCGGTTCGTCCAGAAGCAAGAGATCCGGATTTGCCAAAAGCAATTTGGCGAGTTCGATTCTCATCCTCCAGCCGCCACTGAACTCATGGGTCGATCTTAGAAAATCTGTTGGTGAAAATCCAAGTCCGGTCAGAATTTTTTCGATCTCTCCATCAATTTTATCTGCATTCAGGTATTCCAATTGATGTTGGACGGTTGTCATTCGATCAATCAAATCAGACATTAGATCATGATCCAGATGATGATCAGAAAGTTTATGCTCGATCTCTGAAAGCTCAGATTGCAACTGAGTAATCATGACCAAAGAACTTTTTATTTCGTCAATGACCGTATTTCCATAATCTTTGGGCAACTCTTGTTTGAGAAAAGCCAGGGTCATTGTCTTTGGTTTTTCGATCACACCAGTATCTGGTGAAAGTTCTCCGGTGAGCACTTTAAAAAGTGTTGATTTACCAGCTCCGTTGCGGCCTGTCAAAGCAAGTTTTTCACCAGCGGTGACCACCATCGATATATCGTCAAAAATGGGTCGTTCTCCGAAACCTAGGTTTAAATTTTGAATTCTTAACAAGGGGAATAATTTAGTATTTTTTGCATGATTGAATCTATCTAATTGAATATATGATCGCCATCCATTTGGCTGATCGCTGACCAGTGTTCCCCTTTGTCATTCATCATCATTTTCCAAAGGTCCAGTTTGTATTTTTTAAATAAGTAGTTGGTGTCCATTTGCGAAAGAACCCATGATTTTTCGGCAATTTCTCCTTGCAACTGATCGGCCGACCATCCGCTGTATCCCATAAAGAACCGAATGTTATCAGGGAGGATCAATTTTTGTTCAATTAAAAATTTCAAAGCATCAAAATCACCACCCCAATAAATACCAGGACACACTTTGATGGAGTCCTCTAACAATTCTCCAACGTTGTGCAAATAATGCAAGGTATTGGGAGAAACCGGCCCCCCTTCAAAAACTGGTGCGTCGAAATCTCCGATGTCTTCGATAAAATCAGAAAATTTCATTCCTGTACTGCGATTGAGAACAAATCCAACGGTACCGTCTTCTATGGTATGATCAACAATCAGGACCACGGTCCTTTTGAAATTGGGATCCAGCATGAATGGATCAGACAGCAATACCGAACCAGTTTTTATTTCGTGAGATGAATTCATAAAGTACTTACCGGGATATTGCGATCAATTCTTTTTAAAAAACCTGAAAGAACAGTACCGTTTCCTCCCACCTCAACAAATGAACTTATGCCATCTGAAATCATATTTTGCATAATCTGCGTCCATCTGACAGGAGCAGTAAGTTGGCTGATCAGATTGGCTTTTATGGTTTCCGGATCTGAATGTGGTCTGGCGTCAACATTTTGATAAACCGGGCAGGAGGGAGTTTTGAAATTTAACTGGTGGATGGCTGTTTCCAATTGTTTTTTGGCCGGTTCCATCAATGGAGAATGGAAGGCCCCGCCCACCTGAAGCAATATAAACCGTTTGGCACCAGCCTCCATTAGTTTTGCCTCTGCCAACTTCAGGCCAGCCAAACTACCAGATATGACCAATTGTCCGGGACAGTTGTAATTGGCTGGAATCACTATTTCTTCTGTAATCCCATGGCAAATTTCCTCGATTTGTTCGTCTGTCAAGCCGACAATGGCTGCCATGGATCCAGGATTTTGATCGCAGGCCAATTGCATTGCTTCTGCTCTGGTCTTTACGAGGGCTAAACCATCTAAAAAGTCAATCACTCCAGCTGCGACCAATGCAGAAATTTCTCCCAAAGAGTGTCCGGCCACCGCAGACGGCAAAAGCTCATTTGCCTTTGATCTGAGCGAAATAATGGAGTGAAGAAAAACGGAGGGCTGGGTAATACTGGTTTGTTTCAGTTGCTCTTCGTTGCCTGAAAACATCACTTCGCTTATTTTATAGCCTAAAAACTCGTCTGCCAAGTCAAACATGCTTTTGGACTTCGGGTCATTTTCATAAAGATCTTTTCCCATGCCTACAAACTGACTTGCCTGGCCTGGAAAAATAAAAGCCTGATTATTCATCACTTATAATGTTTTCCGAGTAATGTCAAAAATTCATTTCGGGTCTCAAAGGTCTTAAAAACTCCTGTAAAAGCCGATGAAGTTGTCAAACTATTTTGTTTTTGGACTCCTCTCATCATCATGCACATGTGTTGTGCTTCCATCACAATGGCTACGCCGTGGGGTTTTAAGGTATCGTCCAGTGCATTTAGAATTTCTATGGTCAATCTCTCCTGCACTTGCAACCTTCTCGAGAAAACATCCACCAATCTTGGGATTTTACTCAAGCCAACAATTTTGCCATTGGGTATGTAGGCGATGTGGGCATGACCAAAAAAAGGCAACATGTGATGCTCACACAAGGAATAAAACTCGATGTCTTTGACCAAGACCATTTCACTGTATTCTTCTGTAAACAATGCAGATCGTAGGATTGCCACCGGATCTTTCTGGTATCCTTCGGTCAAGAACTCGATTGCCTTTGCCGCCCGTTGAGGTGTCCTCAAAAGGCCCTCCCTATTCGGGTTTTCACCCATGGATTCAAGGATTTCCCGGTATAGATGGACCAGATTTTGATTTTTCAAAACTTGATTTTCTTCCATAATTTTCAAAATGGTTTCATCAAAACGTTCCTTGCTGCTTATAGTTTAGGAAAATTCCCATTTTCGGGTTGGTCAGAATTATTTCAGTTCTGATCGAAAAATTTGGGGTCATAATTCGACAGTTTATTTACTTTGCATGGATTCATGAATGATATCAGTGGAATAGAACTCAAACAACAAGTCAGCCACCGAAAATGGGCAAGGTTGCTATTCTGGAGTCTGTTTTTTATAAGCATTCTTTCCATCAGTCCATCCAGCTGGTCGCTGGCCCATAAAATCATGTGGGCACTCTGCATTGAGATTGCCTTTATACTTTCCGTATATCTAAATCTCAGGTATTTCGCCAGCGGATTGTTGGCCGATCAACATTTGGTACCTTACATTGCCAAATTAATTGGCCTCTCCTTATTGCTCACTCCCCTATTGATGTTTGCCAATCAATATTTTTGCAGACTTTATGTCGAGCCTAGTCCAGCTTGGCTCAAAGACCCAAAGGTGAACTTTTTGAGTATGTTCATCATCACTGCCTTTTCCACCATTGTGAGAGTGCCATTGGATTGGATAAAAATTCAAAAAGAAAAAAAAGAGCTCATTACGAAGAATGTTCAAACGGAATTGCAATTTCTAAAAAACCAAATCAACCCACATTTCTTATTTAATACCCTTAACAATCTATACGCGCTCACTCTTAAAAAATCAGATTATGCACCTGAGGTTGTATTGAAACTTTCAGACATGATGCGATACATGCTCTATGAGTGCAATGAAAAGTGGGTGAGTTTGTCAAAGGAAATCCAATACATCAAAAACTATGTAGAGCTCGAACGAATCAGATTGAGTAAACAAGCCGATATCACAGTGGAAACAGAAGGAGAACCAGAAGGTATTTATGTCGCTCCTCTGCTTTTCATTCCTTTTATAGAGAACAGCTTCAAACATGGTCTAAAAACAAGTCTTGATGGCGCATACATCAAGGCAAAGTTTATCATTAGAAGTGAGACGGTCGAATTTATTGTTCGAAATTCAAAATCTCAAATGATGCCAGGTTTTGCCAAAAAACACAAAGTGGGCGGAATAGGTCTGACCAATGTGCGCAAAAGACTAGAACTACTGTATCCGGATTTACACCAATTAAAAACTGAAGAATCCCCGGATGCTTATGAAATTCATTTGTTTTTATTTTTAAAACCAAATTCAGAAAAAAATGAAAATTAAAACGATCATCGTTGATGACGAACCGTTGGCAGTTGAAATACTGGAAGCTTATGTCCAAAAAATTCCAGAATTGGAATTGGTGGCAACTTGCAACAATGCCATTGAAGCTAATCAGATCCTCGCTAAACACAAAATTGAATTGATGTTTCTGGACATTGAAATGCCGGTCATGCGAGGTACTGATTTTTTAAAAACATTGGACGATGCTCCAAAAGTAATTTTTACGACTGCCTATCCGGAGTTTGCTGTGGAAGGATTTGAATTGAATGCCTTGGACTATTTGTTAAAACCCATTTCATTTGAACGATTTGTGAAGTCGGTCAACAAGGCCATAAAATCTTTTGACCAAACTACAGAACCCGCAAAAGTAGTCGAAGGAAAACCTGAATTTATTTTTGTAAAGGCGGATAAAAGATTGGTCAAGGTCAATTTCGATGAAATTCTATTTGTAGAAGGTCTCAAAGATTATGTAATAATCAGAACAGAACAAAATAAAATCATCACCCTACAGACGATGAAAAGTCTGGAAGAGAAACTTCCCACCCAGACCTTTCTCAGAATACACCGATCTTATATTATCAATTTGGATAGAATCCATGCGCTTGCTACCGGCTCGGTCGAAATCCTGGAAAAGGGTCAGATTAAAAACATACCCGTGGGCGCCAATTACAAGGAAGTCCTGGAGACCATTATTCATAGTAAAAAACTCTAGTTTATCTATTTCATCTGAGTCGGGTTTCAATCAGAATGATAATTAACCCTTATAAACACAAAATGCCTCCCAAATTTGGAAGGCATTTGTGCAAACCGATTATTAAAATGTATTATTTTACGATGACCATTTTCCCAGTTGCAGAATGGCCTGCTGTTTCTACTGTATAGTACAACAATCCTGAAGTACCATTTAATTCATCTGTACCTATTGTTAAAGAGTTTAATCCAGTTTTAGCCTGAATTCTTTTCTGAAGGATGAGCCTTCCGGAAAGATCTCTCACTTTGATATCCGCTCCAGCCTCGGCCGCCACCATAAAGGATATGGTGGTTGCTGAAGAAAATGGATTTGGAACATTCTGGTAGAGTTCAAATTTACTGACCAATTGGCCAGAATTTCTGTTTCTAAGTTGAACATCCAAAAGTTCCAACTCTTCGGTGTAAGCTTCTGCCGACATATCGACTCTTCTAATTGAGAGCACTTCAGCTGCTTTTACGGATTTAATACTGCTCGCTTCCAGGTAAAACAATGGTTTATTAGGCTCTGTTGCAATCGCTTCCTCTGCATTCCAGCTGATATTGATAAAATTAGATTCAGTAATGTGAATATTTGATTCATTCAACATAATAGCAGCGGGTCGCACTCCTTTGATTTGGATGTCTTTGGCGTCAAACGCAAGACTCATCTGAAATCCTGCAATTTTCTTCAGAGATGATCCATAGATTGGGATCAGCAATTCTGAAGAAGGTTTGAGACTTTCATCGGACAATTCAAAAATCAAGGAACCGGATGTACGAGGGCTTATTCCCCCAGACAGATTTGTTCTTGCTGTATAATTCAAATCTCCGATTTTCACGGCAAGAAAATCTATAGCAGAAAGATCACCTTGTAAATGATCGATGTGCACATGCTCCTTCCAGCCATTGTTGGTCCATGGATTTGTAGGTTCATCAAAAACGAAATCCTTGTTTACGAATCTCCATGATTTCTGGCCATTGCGGAATTCATCTGTAATCCCAAGAATAAGCTTCCTTAAATCAGAAATGTCTGCAACAGAAATGGAACCTGAGTTATTTGCATCGGCAGCAATGTACTGGAACGGTGATTCGAAATTCTGTTGACCAAGAATATGTCTCTGGATCATCACAATATCCGCAGTGGTAATTCCATTGGCAGCATCATCATTTTTGGAAGGCATCAGATCATAAGAATCTCCGATCGGTAGATCAAGGAAGGTAAAATGACCTGACTCAAGAGTCAGTAAATCTCCCATTTTATGGTTTGACTTGATCAATTCTACCACAGCACCTTTTAGTGGTGCGCTGGTATTAGCGGTCACCAAACCTGAGACCGTGCCACCACTCAATCTGTTTGGACACGCGTTGCCGGCATTGTCCTGCAGGGTTAAAGTTGTTCTGCAAAAATCCTGATTGCCTGCTTCGTCGGTCACATAAATAGTTACGATTGTATCTTTTGATACTCCATTGGGAATATCTGCACATCTGAAAATTCTGGTCGAATCATTGACATTAGAACTAAAGGAATATCTCAATCTTCCGGCCGGAGTACAGTTGTCTTCACTTTTCTCATTAAAATCTTTGGCCTTTACAGAAACCATGCCATTGCTTCCCATGATCACGGTAATTAATCCGGACTTACACACAGGAGTAGGATGCTTTATGTCTCTAATGGTAAATAATTTATCGCAGCTAGATGAGTTACCACACAAGTCGCGAACTGTCCATCTGATTTTGTGTGTTCCTATTCGATAGGTGCCTGAGGCATTTCTTCCATTGGCAGTCACATCAACAGAACCATTGTTATCAAAGTCAATGGTATATGACCAAACCAAAAGAGTTGAATCTGTACAATCATCTGTGGCATATCCGATTAAAGTAATCGCTTTTTCACAATTATTGCTCAGTGTGGAATCGGTGGATGGAGCGCAGGTAAAATTAGATAGTGTTGGAGCCGTTGTGTTTCTGACTTTAATCACCTGATTAAATTCCCATACCCCATTTGAGTCCGGATGAGCGACATCGTACTGACACCAATCAATGACCCTCCATTTTCTTAATATTTTGATACATAATCCTTCTACATTGTAGAATTTTTCGTCCTCATAACCTCTGATAATGTTTGCACATGGACGAGGTGACCAGGTTGGGAAACTTCCAATTCTATCCGGATGGGCATCTGCAACCGTACATCCGGAAATGGTTACATCGGCTGCAGGCCATGAAATATTGCCCGCATGGATCGGATTTGGATCAATGATGGTGATACTTTGATAACAAAGATCAAATCTTCCGCCCGGGTCCTCAGCCCTCCAGAGTCTTCTGATCGTACCAGTTGCACATCTAAAGCCAATGGAATCGTCTGTATAGGTAATTTCAAGTCCACCGCAGTTGTCCGTGGCAGTTGCAGTTCCAACAATGGATAAATCATGAATATCTACTGTGCATGCCACAGTGATGTTGGCAGGACAAGTAATATCTGGAGCAATTTTATCTTGTACTGTAACTTGTACCATACAATCGTTGTAATTGCCATTTTTATCAATCACGCGCATAATCACCGTAATTGGGCTCGCTGCTACATCTTCACAACAGAACTTGACAAATGGACTGAATAAAGTATTGCCGGGAACGCCGCAGAGATCCGTCATCCTTCGAACCAAAATAGAATCAACCTCGCAGTTGTCAAAGCTACCCTGATCAAAAGTAGTGGCAAAAACTTTTGCAACACCGCTGTCGCCAAGAGTAACCACAGTATGTTGGTCACAAACTGCAACCGGATCCAGATTATCTTCAATGATAACTTCTACAACGCAACGGGTTTCGTTGCCACATAGATCAGTTACTGTATATCTCACCCAATTGGTATCTGCCGGAAGTCCGGAAATTCTAACACGACCATCACTTAAATAGGTCACTCCGGTTGTTCTGAAATCACCAGCTTCCGGATTTCCATTGGGGTCTGCTTTTTTATAAGACACACTTAAGGTCGTGGCATTGCAGTCATCTATAAAATCGGGTCCGGAAACTATGGCAGTACCTGTACATTCATAATAGTCCATTGGAAAAACCATGAAGTTGGTAGAACATGATATGACAGGTGGTTTGTGATCAGCCACTTTGATCAATTGGTTGCAAGTCAAAATTTCCCCTGAGCACCAATCAAAAATGGTCCAACTTCTAAAAATCTTAAAAGAATTTCCGCAAATCGGAATTTTCAAATCTTTGTAGGTCATTGCAAAATGATCGCAGTTGACATTCAATGGATAACCTGTTCCTAACCAAATAATATTACCATCCTTATCCACATAATCGTAAGGGGATGGATGACCGTTGTCCAATGCATTCCATCCTTTGGGATAAGGCCCGAAGGCAGGTTCCTTGTCATCGCATTCCAACGGTGGATTATCAAAACCATCGTAGTTAAGCGGACATCTGATCTCACCGAAGTCTCCCTGAGTTACATTGATAACCTGTGAGCAGGTTTTTGTATTATTTTTACAATCCTTGGCAATCCATTGTCTGATATATTGAGCATAAACAGGGTTGTTGCAACCGTACTTGGTGTATGTATCATGAAAGCACAATTCCACATCGCAGCACAAATCGAAATTGGTCACAATAAAACAATTGGTCACATTGGGTTTTGGATTTACCACTGCTCCTATAGGCAGTGGATAACCTAAGGTCGCCGGACTGACATCATCGTTACAACTTACAGTGATCGTATCTGCACAAGTCAGATTTGGCAAGAATTTATCTTCTACCTTAATATAACCCCAGCAAGTAATGCCAGTACATACATGTCTTACGTGGACCCTCAACTGCTTGTCAAGATGAACACCGGAAACCAGATTTCCTGGAACCACTGTGCCATTGATATTGTAAACCGTAACTACATAAGAATCCTCCGGATATCTGTTTCCTTCCAGGATTACATTTGGAGTAATAAGAGCAGTACAATTTTCATCTACTGACACATTGACCAAATCATCACAGGCAAGCGCCCAGTCTCCTTCTATCCATACTCTGCGCAATAGGTTGACAACGCCATCTGTTGCTGCAACATAGTATGTGCCGGGTGTGGTTCCCCAAGTAATATTGACGGAGGTAGCAGTGGTAGAGTTAATGGTTCCGCCTCCGCTGGGTAAACTAAAAGTCCATGCTCCGGCAGCCGGAGAGATTGAATAAGTGACATTCGCAGCTCCGGGACAAACGCTTGTATCCGTTGGCGAATTGGCGATCAAAGTTTGGGAATGGAGACTGTTGTTGGTTACCACGAACAGGGCAACTAAAAAAATCAGACTCTTAAATCCAAACCAACTTTGAGTAATCATCGGTTTCATATTTACTTTTTTAAGTTGAATTAAATTTCTCATTTAAAAAATTTTTAAGGTTCTGCAATTCAAAGCTATTTACCGGGGACCGTCTGAAGGCCCCCGGTGTCAAGCCTAATTACCCAAGAACCGTTTATTTTATTACGACCATTTTACGTGTGGCAACAAAGTCGTTTGTCTCTAATTGGTAGTAAATGATTCCCGCATATTCAGCATCCACTCTGATTTCTGCAGAATTCAATCCGGTCGTCGCTTTGTACGAATTCGTCATGATCAATTTGCCTGACATATCAAAGAGGCTGATCTTGACTTGTTCGGACTTAGGCACTTTGTAATAAATTGTTGTTACCCCATTGAATGGGTTTGGTACGTTTTGATACAATTCATATTGACCTTTGACAAGATTTCCGTCATTTGATCTAAACAATAAGCTTAGATTGAAATCTTCGTAGGCGCTGTAAGCTTCAGATTGAAAAGTGTTTGACAATGTGACATTCAAAAACTCTTCTTTCATATCAGAATTTGCGCGAATCAATAAATAAAACAATATATCTCCAGATTTGAGGTCTAAGGCTTTCTGCTCATTCCATGAAATCCTGCATGAATTGTCTCTGATCAGATAATGCTGAGGGTTGATTTCAAAACTTGCAGGCTCAACAGATTCAAATTGAAATTTCTGTCCTTCAGATTTGATATCCAATTGAAAGCCTTCAAACGAACTTACATCTGAATTGGCATATACCGGTACTCTGATGAGATCCCCGGACCGTGCAGTAACTGACTCCATTTCCAATCCAAAAACTTTATTAGATCTGGTGGAAGTCCGGACTGCATTTCCGGTAACCGCTTCTCCAGTAACATCTCCAATCTTAATTGCAATAAAATTGTTTTCATACTTTATTTTTTGCAAATTGCTCAGTTTAACGTGATCAGGATAGTTGTATGGGCCCGAAGCATCAAACGCATACTCAGCGTCAACAAAAACCCAGGATTCTGAGTCTTGGAATTTTTCCTGATAACCCAATATCAACTTTCTAATTTCTGTAATATCTCTTGCAGTGATTGAAGCTGATTTATTAACATCTGCAGCAATCATTTTATAAGGACTATTCAATGATTCAACCGCCAAAATATGTTTTTGAATCGCTACAATATCTCTGGTGGTAACACCTTGTATATGATCGTTGTCATCATAGCTTGGTGTCAGCAGGTAAGAATCATTTAATGGCAAATCATAAAAAGCATACTTACCCTGTTCATTGGTAACTGTTTCTTTTTGCTGTCCATTTGATTCCTTGGTAATCTGAAGGGTCACATTCTGTGCCAAAGTTTGATTGGTGACGGTGACCAATCCGAAGACTTCTGATCCCAAATTACTAGGACAAACACCCTGGTTATCCTGAATAATCAAGGTCGTGCGGCATACATCCTGGTTTCCGGCTTCATCTGTCACATAAATGGTCACCTCCCTCCTCAGTTCGCGAAGGCTGTCCAAATCACTACATTGAATGGTTAAAGAAATGTTGTTTGTATCAGCACTAAAAGAAAACTTCAACTTTGAATTTTCTGTACAATTATCGAATGATCCGGCATCAAAATCACTTGCCCAAATCGTCACATTGCCAGTGGATGGCATGATCACAGTGACCACACCCGGTGCACAATAAGGGGTTGGGGCTTTGCAATCTCTTGCGGTCACCAAGTACGAGCAAGTGGCAGAGTTTCCACACAAATCGGTCGCAATAAAGGTAACACGATGAATCCCTTCTTCCAAATTTGCAGAAAAGTTTCTACCTGATCCTGTTAAGTCTACACTGTTGTCATTGTTGCGATCCAAGCGATAAGCCCATCGTAAATCTTGTTGATCTGTACAATTATCTGTGGCTGTAGCACTAAAACTTCCTGTAACGCTGCATCCGTTGAGGATACAAAGTTCTCTGTTAGCACAAGAGCTTGTAAAATCGGGTGGTCTGCTCTCAGAAATTTTGATCACCTGCACCCAACTCCAAATTCCATTTGTACTATCCGGGTCGTGGGCATCGTATTGACACCAATCGATTACTGTCCAGGTGCGGAGTATTTTATGACAGATTCCTTCTACAAAATTAAAATCCAAATCTTTATAGTTCGCAATAATCTGATTGCATTTATCCCGATTTTTGAAGACTGGTTTGCCGGTTATATCCGGAGAAACATTGCCTCTGCAGCCATCCAATACTGTATCTTTTGGAAAGATGATGTCATCATAAGTAAATACAGCTGTATCAAGAACTGTAATGGTCTGAAAACAAGAGTCCTTTCTACCACCTGCATCTGTTCCAATGAACCATCTTCTGATGGTGCCGTAGTTGCAATTGTTCAATAAATTTTCTACTCTTTGCGATGGTTGTACACTGCAGTTGTCAAGAATGGTAGAACTACCAAACACAGATAAATTGGATAGATCTGTTTCACAATAAACAGTGGTGTCTTTGGGACAGGTCACCCTAGGAGGTAGTTTATCTTGAATTTCAACCTGTGCCATACATTCGCTGCTGTTGTTTGCTTTGTCATAAACTGTTAGAATGATGGTGATCGGGCTTCTTGCAATATCTTCACAGCAGAATAAAATAGAATCTGCAGGCGATGTACCAAATACACCACAAGGACCAGGAACCATTCTGCGCACTTTAAAGTAACCCATTTCACAGTTGTCATTTGAACCTTGATTAAATACATGCGCAGCAACTGTTGCACGGCCATTTGCGGTAAGTCCAACCACAGTTTTTTGCTGACATACAGCAACCGGAGGAGTTCTATCAACGACACGAATATCAAACGAACATTCGGTACAGTTGCCACAATCGTCGCAAATGTTGTAAAAGATCCAATTGCAACCGGGCTGCAAATTGTCCACGCGGAATCTTCCATCCGGTAGTCGAACAATATTCGCTTTGGTTCTGAACGCATTTGGATCAGGTACACAACTATTGGGATCCGCGGCTGGTAAATAAGAAACATCGTAAGTCCATCCAGAACAAGTTTCCAAGACAAGTGGTACATTTGGAGCAGGTGGCACACCAACTACAAGATTTTGTGGAGCCGGTAAGATATAGGAAGCTGTACAACTGTGTGCGTTGGTACTCACTTCGATAATATCCGGGCAGTTAGTAACAAGGGGTGGAGTTTCATCCACTACTTTGATCAATTGAATATAGTTTACTCGGTTGTTCGGATTGCACCAGTCTATGATAAGCCATCTTCTCAAAAGTTTGAAAGAACCTTCACACACACGGATGGTGTCATCGCTGAATTCAAATTGTATATTCCCGCAAAAAATACCAGATGGTCTTCCAGTACCTCCTATCAATAGTCCCAAACTATCAAATGCGATTTCACTGGTATCCGGATTTCCGTTCGGAAATTTTTTCCAATTGCCATTGCACTGCAATGCAGGATAATTTCCTGGTTGACCATCAAAATGGGGAGGCAATGTTATATCGCCAATGGTTCCTCTCTGGAGGTCAATGGTATCGGTACAACAACTTTTGTATCCACCCGCATCAGTTGCACACCATCTTCTGTATATGGTTGCACTTAATATAGGATTTGAACAGGCGTGATTAACAACACTGTCACTATAAGTCAATGAAACGCTTCCGCAGGCATCAATACCTGTCACAATAAATGGATAAACTCCAGTATTAATGATAAAAGGAGAATCGACCGGAAAACCAAACACAATAGGATTCAAATTGGTATTGCAACGAAATGTATCCCGTGGTCTGCATTCCAAAGCCGGAGGTGTTTTGTCTTCCAATAGTAAATTTCCCCAGCAGGAGTTACCACAAACAATGTTCCTGGCTGTAACGGTCAGTCTTTTACCGATGTATCCAATACCTAATGGTAAGTTGACCTTCTGGTTATTGTAAGTGATGGTCACCTGGTAAAATCCAAGATCTGCACAAACAGGATCTTCACCTTCCAAAACCATTGCAGCCAATATATCGGCCTCGCAGGAACTGTTGACAGATACCTGAATGTTGTTGTTACAGGCCATTTGACAATTGCTCCAGCAATTTGGAATTTCCGCGGTATTGGATACGCTGGCAGGATCACCAACCGGTATTCCAGCTGCCGCGATTGCAAAATTTCCTAGAACCGCTGGCGCAGCTATCGCTCTTGGGTTGACTTCAAACACCAGGCGATAGACCACTCTTTCTCCAAGAAATAGAAAGCCAATTCCTGAAGTCAGATTGTCATTGGGTAAAATCCCATCATAAGATAAATTGATGATACCATCTTTGTTGGGAACCGGATTGTCCAAATAAACTGTGACCGGAGCTCCCACTACTCTGACAAATGCAGCACCCAACATGGAAGGGTCTGAAGCATTGTCCCAAACATTGATGTTACCGGCAAAGGCACATCCAGTGTTTATCACTTCTATGTCAAAAGTAGCGTCAATGTTTCCAGCAACTCCACTACTTGCCGCAGCCACTCCTACCAATGTTTTGTTGATGGTGAGACATTGGGCGGAAAGATTGGAAATTCCAAATAACGAAGTAATTAGAATAAAACCAATGGTTGCAATCGACCGGAATCTTCCCGGGAGATTTTTGAATACAGGTTCTGAGTAAAATAAATTCCTCATTTTAATTCGATTTTTATTGAGATAATTCTTTTTCATTTTTATGAGTTTTAATAAGGTATGTTGAACAATTTCTGAGATCCTCAAACGGTCCTTTGTAAATACTTGGGTAATTGATTTAAAAAAAACCGGGGGTATGGTTTTAATTATTTTATGAGGATCATCTTTTTTACCGCTCTATGCTCACTCGATTCAAGAATGTAGTATAGAATTCCGGATTGTTCAATATCCTTATTACTGATTTGCACAGTGTGCATTCCTGCACTAAATTTTCTTGTCAGCTGTTTTAGTATTCTTCCATTGACATCACAGATTTTAAGATTTGCTTCTCCTTCTTTTGGAAGGTAAAATGAAATATCTGTAACTGTGCTGAATGGATTGGGTCTGTTCTGATATAACACAAATCCCTTTTCAGTATTTTGGTCTTCTTCGTGAGATCTGAAGCCCAAATTCAGTGTATAAGTTTCGCCGTTGGAAGAATAGGCTTCTCCAACAAAACTGCTTCTACTCATGTAAATGTTCTCTTTAACCTGGCCATTCTTTTTGGTATTGAAAACCAGCTCAAACAAAGGTCGATCGGTGCCTACACCTGACACCTGGTCGATACTAAATCTGATCACTCCATTCTCTAATAGGAATGGGTTGATATGACCGTTATCCGCTTTCATGCTTCCCGCGCGGAGATCCACAAATTCAAGCACGGATGGATCAAAACGAAGCTCTGCCTGCAATCCTGAGATGGTCTCAATTCCATTCATGAAGATTGGAATGTTGATGATATTCTCCATTTCGAAATCAACATCCGAAATTTCAAGCGTGGCTACATTTTGATTTCTTGAGCTCAGCTTGGACAACTGGTTGGTCAACGCAGAATTATTGATGTCACCCAATTTTACCGCGATAAAATTTTTATCCATTTGATGATTGTCCAATTGGTTCAATACCATTGCATCTTCATAAGGCCATGGACTGGTCGGATCATTGAATTTTTGATCCGCATTGACAAACACCCATGATTTTCCAATCGGGAATTTTTCCGTCACACCAAGGATTAATTTTCTCAAATCAGTGATGTCTCTTGCCGTGATGCTTCTGGAGTTATTGACATCGGCAGCTATATATTTGTAAGGACTTTCCAAAGACTGTATCCCTAAAATATGTTTCTGAATCGCTACAATGTCTGCTGTGGTGACACCATTTAATACATCATCGTCTTTAACCGCGGACAAGGTGTAATTTTCTTTCACCGGCAGAGCAGCAAACACGTACTTTCCATCTTTCTGGGTGATGTGATATTTTGGAAGTGATGGTGTTGCTCCATTGATGGCCACCATGGCTTCTTCCAATGTACTGTTCTGGTCCGTGGATATCAATCCAGCAACGATCGCTGTGGCAGTCGTTCCGCCACCACCAAGATTGTCTGGACAAGCATTGCCCAATCCGTCCTGAATAATTACTTTGGTCTCGCAATAATCCTGATTTCCTGCGAGGTCTGTGACATAGATCCTGAAGCTAAATTCCTCAGAAACACCATCTGGGATTTGAGCACATGTGAATGTTCTGGAATTATTATTCGTATTGGAACTAAAAGAATACAATAATTGATTTGCAGGAGTGCAATTGTCATTGCTGGCAATATTCAAATCATTGGCCCAAATAGTTACACTACCACTGGTAGGCATAATCACAGTAATAATACCCGATCTGCACACAGGTGTAGGCTGTTTGCGGTCAATTAAAGTAAATATATAAGAGCAAGTTTCGAAATTTCCACAACGATCTTCTACCGTCCAGGTGATGCGATGTGACCCGACTGGATATACACCACTTGCATCATTGGAGTTTCCGTTGATGTCCACGCTGCCGTTGTTTCCAATATCAATTTTATAGCTCCAAACAAGTCCGGTTGAATTTCCACAAATGTCGATTGCACTTGCTGTCAGTGTGATATTTCCATTGCAATCCGCGGAAATCACATCAAAACTTCGGTTGTCGCAAGAAGAAGTAAAATCAGGTTTGTCTTTGTTGATCACTTTGATCACCTGAGTCCTAGAAATACTTCCTGCTCTCGTTGTCGGGTTAAAACTACACCAGTCAATGACGGTCCATTTTCTGAGAATCTTAAAACATACATTCTCGACCTGATTGAAAACTTCATCTTCATAAGTCGCAATCACGGAGCTACAAGACGAACCTGCAGGCCATTTAGGAGATCCGGTGGCACTGGTATCAACGTGATCGAGACAACCAGATAAGCTCGTATCAGCCGGAAATACAACATTGGCTAAGTTGAAAGGGCTAAAGTTTCTGACTGTAATAAACTGTGTACAGCTAACTGAATTATTGGCTTTGTCCCTGAAGACAAAGGTTCTTTGAATGGTTGCAAGTCCGCATTGTTGAGGAAAAGTAACTTCGGATGTATCGATGAACAAGGTACAATCTTCAGAAATTAATCCATCTCTTCCCCAAAAGTGAGGTTGAGCAACTGTGTTGTTGTTCGGATCATTGAGTATGATATTTTTTCTGTCTTCTTCTTTGGTCCGATAAACACCAAACTTGGTCAAATCAGAATAATCAAACTGACAGCTAACTGTAATATTTGGTAAGCAAGTTACTACCGGTGGTTTCTTGTCATGGACAAATACACGCACCATACATTCATTGGTATTTCCTGCGCGGTCAATTACCAGTAATCTGACAATGACGGGAACTGTGAGTGATACATCATCACAACAAAACTCAATGTAATCATCAAAACTGGTATTTCCTTTTCCACCGCAAATGCTGGAGTCCATTCGCATGACTTTAAAGCCACCCATTTCACAATTGTCATGAGACCCATCGTCGAATGCAATTGCATCAATTTTGGCCCAACCATCATCTGTTAAGGTCACAATGGTCTCAAAATGACAAACCGCTGTTGGCCTGGACGTCTCGACCACGACCACTTCCTTGATGCATTCGCCGACGTTGCCACACGCATCGGTCACTCTATATACCAACCAGCTTAATCCGACTGGAAGATTTTCTACTCGAAAACCCAATAGGGTTGCACCATTCATTCTTCGGAACACACCTTCGGTGGTGGCCTCCAATGAACTAGGCGCGATCGATGTATCCAAAACTCCTCTTTTTACGAGCAACTCATAAACCAATGGATATGAACACTCATTCCTCAAAATCACGGGTAAACCTGTTTCAAAATTTCCGTAACATGCATGGGGCAAGGTGTAAATGGTATCATAGTTTGGAGCAGGACATCCCACAAGCGGAGCTTGATCGTCAACGACTTTGATCACCTGAATACAGGTAGTGTCCTCACCAGTACACCAATCCACAATAAACCACTCTCTCAATATTTTGAAAGATCCAGCACAAGCGCCCAATCGGATGTCGTTGTAGGAATAATTGATATTTCTACAATTCACCCCACCGGGAAAACCTGTAAATGTAGGTGTAATGGAGTCTGTACAAGTTAAGGCAGGTAATCCACCCGGAAGTCCGTCATAATTGGGAGGACAGGTAATGTTGCTCAAGGATCCGGCCCTCATTAGAATGGTATCAACACATGTAGTGTCGTTGCCATAATTGTCCACTGCATGCCATGTTCTAAAAATGGTGTCTATGTATGGAGCCGGAGGAGGACAAACCACTTGGACTGTCCGGTCATTGTAAGTAAATCGGGTTGGACCGCAATTGTCATAAAAAGAACTACTG
Organism: Saprospiraceae bacterium; assembly: GCA_016715965.1. Classification (NCBI taxonomy): domain Bacteria; kingdom Pseudomonadati; phylum Bacteroidota; class Saprospiria; order Saprospirales; family Saprospiraceae; species Saprospiraceae bacterium. The sequence goes on from JADJXG010000001.1 coordinate 29,342, forward strand.
CTTGTATAAGTCCTGGGTTGACCTGGTACCGGCGTTGGGTTTGGCGCTCCGACAGGTTTTGGAAATCCCACATTGGGATTGGATGGCAAGATACTTTCACCACAATCTACCTCAATGCTGCGACATGTAATTCTGGGCTTTAATTTATCTTCTACCTTAATCAATCCCCAGCAATAATTTCCACTGCAACGGTGGGTAACCGACACCTTATAGTATCTACCCAAATGCGATGAATTGACATAGGGGCTTGACGCTATCGGCGCATCGGTATTAATGTCCCGAATCACAACATCATAATCCCTAAAATCAAATCCAGTACCTTCCAAAATCATCGCAGGAGTTACCAAACCATTGCATGTCTCATCCAAAGACACATTGACTGTGTCATTGCAATTGATTTGAGGTGCATTGGTGGCTCCTACATTGATTCGAAAAGTGTCCCGATCGCATGGGCCTATTGGAATTGAAAGGTCCAGCTCTACCATTTCAAAGACAACGTCACCCGGAGTATTCCAAATAATGTTGACAAACGGCTGAGGAGCCACATAATTAATCACCGCACTACCGGAGATTAAATTGAATGTGTAAGTGTTGGCTGCATCAAAGTTATTAATAACATAAGATTGCACGGTACTTGACTGGCACACATTCGCTACTGGAGGAAGGCTTAAGGTCGCACATGTCTGAGCTCCTAAATCCACCCCAAATACCGGGCCCATCCAGAGCATCACCGGCAGAAGATTCTTCATGAAGAAAGAATCAGTGATTTGTGTAAACAACGGTCTCTTCATAATCAAATGACATTTTTAAATAATTCGTTTTTTGCCAATCATAATGAGCGCATGCCGGCTACATGCGACCATGGGGGGATTGTCGGGTGGAGGGTATAGATAATCTCATTGGTTTCAATAAATGCATACCGCATTTAGCGATTCCAATTATTTTATCTGCTGCTTAAAGTGCAAGGAATGTTCCAAAAATGTCTCTGATCTTTCTACTCATCACTGAAAAGATTAATATCAAAACATTATATAAATCAGTAATATATTAAGTTCTATTTTTACAATATTTACACTTAATAAAAACTTATTATCAGTAAAAAAAAAGTTTATAAAAAAGGAATGTCCTCTCCGATGGACCTAATTATTCCCATCATGGGCTTCAAAATAGACCAACCATTGCAGTGTTCAGAACACTGCTATTCAGATAACTATACTAAATGTTGGAATTTGTGTTACTCTGCGTCGAGTTCAAACGCTTCCAAAAGATCCGATATCCTTTCTCTCAGGTCCTTGCGATCGACGATAAAATCAAGAAATCCATTTTCCAATAGGAATTCGGATCGCTGAAAGCCTTCGGGCAAATCCCTTTTGATGGTCTCCCTAACCACTCTGGGACCTGCAAATCCAATGAGAGCTTTGGGTTCGGAAAAATTAATATCGCCCAACATGGCAAAGGAGGCGGTAACACCTCCTGTGGTTGGGTCTGTTAAAAAGGAAAAATAAGGCAAACGGTGTTTGGCCAAGAGCGTAAGTTTGGCAGAAGTCTTAGCCATCTGCATCAGTGAAAATGCTGACTCCATCATTCTTGCCCCACCGGATTTGGATATTACCATCAGTGCTGCTCTATCCTCTATTGCCACATCGATTGCCCTGCTAATCTTCTCTCCCATCACGCTCCCCATCGATCCTCCAATAAAACTAAAATCCATTGCAGCTACCACCAATGGCTTTTTGTTGATACGACCAATGGCCACAGTAATCGAATCATTTTTATTTGAATTTTTTTTCGCTTCTTCCAAACGCTTGGAATAGGGTTGCAAATCTGTAAACTCCAGAAAGTCATACGATTGGAGTTCATCAAAGAGGGTTTCGTATTTACCCTCAAACAAAATATCAAAATACTGATCTGAACTTATGCGGGTATGGTAGTTGCACGAAGGACATTTGTACAAATTCTCCTTCAACTTCATATTGGTGGAAGTTGTGTTGCATTCCGGACATTTAAACCACAGGCCGTCCGGGGCTTCTTTCTTGTTTTTCGTTTTTGTTGATATCCCTTCTTTCAGGCGGGTAAACCATCCCATATCACGATCATTTAATTTGGTGAATGATTATGTCCAAAGGATTAGCGGCAAAAATAGACCTTTTATTCATGTACCAATGCCTATTTTTGTGTGGGATTTAATAAAATATATTTTTATATTGATTATCAGTTTATTATGAATATTTGTCTAATTGGTTATGGCAAAATGGGGCAGGCCATAGAGAAGGTTTTAAACGATAAAGGACATTCTATCACAGGAATCATCCATAAATCCAATGTCGACGAATTAGCTCATTTTCTAACATTGAGTGATGTCGCCATCGAATTTACAGGACCACTTTCTGCCTTTGAGAATATCAAGGCTTGTTTCAAAGCGGGTGTGCCGGTGGTAAGTGGAAGTACGGGCTGGCTTGACCAATGGGAAGAAATGACAAAATTTCAAATCCAATACAACGGAACACTCATGTGGGCTTCTAATTTCAGCATCGGAGTCAATCTATTTTTTGAAATGAACAGAATGCTGGCAAAACTTTCCAAAACGCTTCCCCTTTATAAATACATCGTCGAAGAGGTGCATCATACGGCCAAAGTGGATAAACCTTCCGGCACGGCTCTTACCCTTGTCTCGGATATCCTGCAAGATCACAAGGAATACAACGGTTGGATCCTTGACCCACAAGAAGAACAAAATCAATTCATACCCGTAAATACAAAACGAGAGGGAAATGTGGTGGGTTACCATCAGGTAAAATTGATCGGGCCAAATGATCAGATTTTGTTGAGCCATGAAGCATTCAATCGTTCTGAATTTGCCAGCGGAGCGGTGATTGGTGCAGAATGGATAAAAGATAAAATCGGTATATATTCCATGGGCGACTTACTTCAATTTACCATGCAGGGCTGAGATGATTCAACACAATTCCATACAAAAAGTTATTGATGCGGCTCGGATCGAAGAAATCGTCAGAGATTATGTCGATCTCAAAAACAGGGGTTCGAACTTAACTGGCCTTTGTCCTTTTCACAAAGAAAAGACCCCTTCCTTTTCGGTGTCTCCTTCAAAAAATATTTTCAAGTGTTTTGGCTGTGGTAAAGGGGGTGATCCCATTGAATTTATCAAGGAGATCGAGCAACTCAGTTTTTCAGAAGCCATTCGGCTGCTTGCAAAACGCTATCAGATCGAGCTCGAAGAAAAAGAATTGAGTCAGCAGGATCAGGCTGCGGAATTGGAAATTCAATCCTTGAATATTATCAACCAATGGGCACAGGAATACTATTCCGACAAACTTTGGAATTCCGACGAAGGCAAAAACATTGGTCTTTCTTATTTTAAAGAAAGAGGATTTCTGGACTCCACCTTGCAAAAATTTGGAATTGGATTTGCCGCAGATTATCCATCTGCATTTACACAAGAATCCATCCAAAAAGGATATCAAGCTGAATTTCTGAAAAAGGTCGGATTGACCACTGCCAACCATCAGGATTTTTTTAGAAACAGAATTATTTTTCCTCTCCACAATCAAAGTGGAAAAGTCACCGGATTTGCTGGCAGAATCATTGGCGGCGAGAGCAAAATTGCAAAATACATCAACTCACCGGAAAGCCAGGTTTATAAGAAAAGTAAAACCTTATTTGGATTACATCTCGCCAAAAATGAGATTAGAAAACAAAACAACTGCTATCTAGTAGAAGGCTATACTGATGTGATGTCCCTGCATCAGGCTGGAATTGAAAATGTGGTAGCTTCTTCAGGTACTGCATTGACAGAAGATCAGATCCATCTTATCAAAAGACATGCTCAAACTGTGACCATACTTTATGATGGAGATCAGGCTGGAATCAAAGCCGCCGAAAGGGGAATTGAACTGATCATCAAAGAAGGACTCAATGTATATGTTGCTTTGTTTCCTGAGAAAGAAGACCCTGATAGTTTTGTTAAAAAATATGGGTATGAAGGTTTTCAGAATTTTTTAACCAACGAAGTAAAAGATTTTATCTTATTTAAAATACAATTGCTCCACCAACAATCACAGAATGATCCTGTCAAACGCTCAGCAGTCGTCCAGGAAATTGTTCAAATAATTGCAAAAATTGAAGACTCCATCAAACGCTCTATTTATTTACAAAATGCTGCTAAAATTTTGCAACTGCAGGAATCCACGCTGATAGAAAATTGCAACAATTACATTCGTGAAAATTTAAAAAATAAATCCTTTGCAGACAAAAGAAAATCCCTGCAACACGATGAAACCATCTTAAACGATCAGCAAGAAATAAGTTTTAAGAAACAAAACCAACATCTTCTAGAAACAGGAGATGAAATCCACGAAAAAGAACTCATCCGAATACTGATGCTTGCAGCAGACCAACCGTGGAAAGATACCAGCTTTACTGTAGCTCACTTTATTATCGAGAATATCATTGACATTCTGGAGTATTTTGACAATCCATTCTACGCCATGCTTATTCAAGATGTCATAGGCAGAATACAAACAAACGATCCGGTTAACTTCAATTACTTCTTACATCATCCTACCAAACATGTGTCTCAATTGGCCATTGAGTTCTCGGCTTTTCCATATTCGTACAGCGACAACTGGGCTGATAAATACGGTATTTATCTCAACAAAAAAACCAATGGCATTGATTATACAGAAAATGAAATTGAATCGGTGGTCAAATATTTAAAATTCAGAAAATTCAATAAAGTGATCAAAGAGCTCGACCAACAAATTGTTGAGAATACAGCCCATGATGAAGGCGTAGAACTCATCAAAGCAAGAGAGGAAATTAAAAAAATGAAAAATCAGCTTTTTCAAGAAGTTTGGAAAACTGAAAACTAATCCATCCAATTTATAAAACTATTGACATGCAAATAAATATCCGACTTCTTGCAATTTGTAGTCTCATTTTCCTTCGATGGAATATGGTATGTGGTCAGGAGGCACCCGATTTATTAAAACCCATACCAGATAAAGATATTCCAGCATGGGCAATCTATCTGTATGATAATCCCGTCAATTTGCATAAAGTTGATTCTGCTTTTAAGGCATATTACGCCATTCACCCATTTGAGAAATCGAAGTTCAGCAGGTATTACAAGCGATTAATCATGCAAAACAGAATGTGTCTGGATGAATTTGGCAATATTAAAGAAAGAAAATCAAATATTATAGAGCAACCAGTTACAGAAATCAATACAAACACCAGATCCCAAATGCCAGAATGGAAGGTGGTGGATATGGAAACTTTTTGGCTGGAAAGTCCTCAGGTGGCCTGTCCATGGCAGGTCAATGTTTACGCAGTTGATCTCTGCAAATCAAACCCTTCTTTTATGATTGCAGCCTCAGAGACTGGCGGAATTTATCGGACTGAAAATAAAGGATTGCAATGGACCCAAGTAGCGCATCATCAAAAATTGGAAACCAAAGCCATAGCGGTTCATCCTACTTCTCCGGATACCATCTTTTTGGGAACGGCAGGTGCCATTCAAAGATCCGTGGACAGAGGAAACAGCTGGAGCATTGTTTTTCAATACCAAGATCTATGGGTGCATGATTTTGAAATTCTCAGCGATAGGCCAAACGTCCTGTTGGCTTCTACCAGCAAGGGACTTTTCAGGTCTGTCAATTCAGGAAAGGACTGGACCCAAATATTTACCGAGGCAAGTTGTGATATAAAGGCCAATCCATCCAACAATAATATCATTTATACCATGCGGTACAACAACAGTCTGGGATACTATGAACCCGTCAAGTCAAGCAATGCAGGGGCAAGTTTCAGTCTAAAAAATGCAGGCTGGCATAATTTGAAAGATGGTGGTGTGCGCATGGCGGTATCACCCGCCAATAGAAACCGGGTTTACGCCATTGTGTTGACTAATAATCGCGGCCCATATTTGATGCGCAGCGATAATGAAGGTGAAAGCTGGAACATTGCTGCAAAGGGTAATTATCAAGGATATAATTCTCCGGAATTTCCAATGGACAATTGGCAAGGATTTTACGATTTGGCCATTATTGCATCCAACACCAATGCAGACCATCTCATCACGGGAACCGGATCCATTTTTAAATCCACCAATGGAGGTCAAAGCTTTACAATACATGGTGGGTATGGTGGAGACTTTGCGGTGCATCCTGATTTTCAATGTGCGGTGGGACATGGCAATGATTACTGGATTGGAACCGACGGAGGCTTGACTTATTCCACCGACTTTTTTACAGATGTCAACAAATCCTACGCACGCAACAAGGGACTCAACGGCAGTGATTTCTGGGGATTTGACGTTGGTTGGCATCAAAAAACATTTGCAGGAGGCAGATACCACAATGGCAACACCGTTTACGCTCCTGATTTTGATGGAAAATACATTCGGATGGGTGGAGCGGAACAGGCGACAGGGTATATTCACCCCATCCGAAATCAAGATTTGTATTTTTCAGACATAGGCGCTTATTCCGTCGCCAGGGAGAATCAACAGAAAATGATCTGGAATCAGATTCCATGCGCCAAATACCCAAATGAATCTTACTATCCCATGGAATTTAGCAAAATGGTCTGGAGTCCGGTTTGTTATTCGACAGTTTATTTGGGAGAAAAAAATTCTCTGTGGGTCAGCAACAACAATGCAGCCTCATTCGAATCCCTTTTTTCAGTACCAGACGCAGACTCATGGGTGGAAGACATTGAGATTAGCCGTGCTGATCCCGCGGTGATTTATTTTAGTGAACGAAACAATCGAAGAACTGAAGGCCAGATATGGAAATCATTGGACGGAGGAAGGTCTTTTGAAAAATTGTCAAATCCCCCTGGAACTTCAGGCGGAATGAGAAGGGTAAAAGCCATTTGCATCAGTGATCAGGATCCCAAGATAATTTTTCAGGCGCTCCGATCCGGAAATGCACAAAACAAAGTTTTCAAAAGTTTAGACGGAGGTCAAAGCTGGATCAATCTCACCACACAAACCATTGCGTCTCATAACATATCCGATATTCTTTATCAGAATGGTACAGAAGATGGGGTTTACATAGCTTGTGATGGCGGCAAAATATTCTATCGCAATAAAAACATGACAGATTGGGATCTCCACGGAACCGGCCTAAGTGCAAGTCATTTTACACGTACTTTAAAACCCTTCTACAAAAACCATCAATTAATCAACGGATCGAATCTGGGTGTTTGGGAAATCGATTTTTACGAACCATCAAAACCGGTGGCGCAACCCTCAGTGGACAAGCAGAGTACTTACTGTCACAGAGATACTTTTTATTTTGATGATTATTCTACTTTGGAATATGACGGCACTCAAAGCTGGGAATGGAGTTTTCCCAACGCAAGTTATGTCAGCGATCCAAGTTCCAGAAATCCAAAAGTAATGTACAGCACACCCGGTAGTTATGATGTTACTCTTAAAATTAAAAATGCCCAGGGCGTTTCTGAAAAAACCGTAACGGACATGGTTAAAATAAACCCATCTGTTTGCAATCCTGATTCGATTTCGGACAAAGCTTTGGATCTTGGAGCACGCAACAACGCGCTTAATATTCCTGCTATTCCGGCACTTGCGGGTGCAAAAGGATTTACGGTAATGGCATGGATTAAGCTCCACCGCAGACAAGATTGCTTTACACAAATCATCAGCAATTGGGGAAGCAATGTTGGATTTGGATTTGGATTTGCATTTCAGGGATATGTACCAACTACCAACCTGACCTTTTTTTGGAAAGATGTCCCTTATCAGTTGACTTCACCATTTAATCTGGACACCCTGGTTTGGACCCATGTGGCTCTTGTGGTGTATAAGGATTCCATTCGACTGTATCGCGATGGAACTGGTTGGACAAGAAGGGGCAATTTTGGAGATTTTGATTTTAGTAAAACACCCTGGGAAGTTGGAAAAGGTGTGCCTGGACAATGCGGCGACTTTGACGGAGAAATGGACGAATTAAAATTGTACAACCGCTCTCTCAGCCAGGAGGAAATCAGATTATCCATGCATTTGATCCAAAAAGAAGAGCTCGGACTCCTGGGATATTTCCAGTTTAACGAAGACAATCATGAGATCTTTTACAATCGGATGGGAGTATCTCATGCCACCAACAACCAGGCGATCTCAATATTGTCCACCGCACCGATTTCCGCAGGCGTCAGCCAACAAATCACTTCACCGAAAGTCGGTTGGAATCAATTTTCAAAAACCGGAATGGAAGTTCATCTACAAAATAACATTCCTTCGACCACCAAATTGTTTTCGTATCATTTGAATCAGAATCCAATTCCACAGGTTGATTCCATTCATGCGCCCTTTCATCCTGGTTATTGGATCACAAGATTCTGGGATGGAAACCCTGCAATGACGCTTGACAGCATTCGATTCATATCTAACTCTTTATTTGATGCAAATGCTGCTGCTCAGAATACAGCATTCAAACTTTTTAGAAGAAATTCTCCCAATGCCCATCAGAACAATTGGATCCTGGGGTCCAATGCCGTATTGGCAAATCAACAAGAACAATCCATCCTATTCCAAAACTCCCTACCCTACTCCGCACAATGGATGATGAGTTTACCGGATGTTCTGCTGAACGATCAGAACGACAACCATTCCAATGGTTCATTTCGCATTTATCCCAATCCGTCATCCGGAATCTGGACCATTTTCACAGAAAATTTTTCAGATCCACTTTTTATTTATGATTTAAATGGTCAACAAATTCAAAACATGAATCCAGGTAATTTACACACCTTAAATTTAACAGAAAATCCATCAGGGATTTATATTCTAAGACAGAATGACCAAATCATCAAATTGATCAAACTTTAAAAAATTTTAAAAAACATTCATCCGCATGATCTCCAACATTATTTCAGAATTACAATCAGAGCTAAAGAAAATCCGCGATGCCGGACTCTATAAATCTGAGAGAGTCATTTGCTCTCCACAAGGACCGCAGGTTAAAACTGAGGATGGGAAAGAAGTTCTCATTTTTTGTGCAAATAATTATCTGGGTTTGTCATCGCATCCAGAAGTGCTGAAGTCAGCAAAAGAGACCATCGACGAAAGGGGATATGGTATGTCCTCCGTGCGATTTATTTGCGGCACACAGGATATTCACAAAAAACTTGAAGAAAAAATAGCTGCATTTCTTGGTATGGAAGATGCCATTTTGTACGCTGCGGCATTTGATGCCAATGGCGGCATCTTTGAGCCTCTATTGACCGAGGAGGATGCCATCATCTCTGATGAACTCAATCACGCATCCATTATTGACGGCATACGGCTGGCCAAAGCCAAAAGATTCAGATACAAGCACAATGATATGAGTGATTTGAGCGAACAGCTCAAAGCTGCAGAAGGAAGCAGAAGAAAACTCATAGTGACCGACGGAGTTTTTTCCATGGATGGTACGATCGCTCAATTGGATAAAATTTGTGGTTTGGCTGAACAATCCAATGCCATGGTCATGATCGACGAATGTCATGCCACTGGTTTTATGGGTAAAACCGGAAGAGGTACTCATGAATATCGCGATGTCATGGATCGGATCGATATTATCACAGGCACTTTTGGGAAAGCACTTGGAGGAGCCTCAGGTGGATTTACTGCTTCCAAAAAAGAGGTGGTGGAAATATTGCGCCAAAGATCCAGACCTTATCTGTTTTCCAATACATTGGCACCCTCCATTACAGGTGCATCCATTAAAGTCCTCGATTTACTATCTTCCAGCACCGATCTGCGGGATAAACTCGAAAAAAACACCCGCTATTTTAGGGCAGAAATGACAAAACTTGGATTTGACATTTTGCCGGGAGAACATCCCATTGTACCTGTCATGTTGTACGATGCGCCTTTGGCCCAGCAATTCGCCGCAGACATGCTGAAAGAAGGCATTTATGTGGTGGGGTTTTTCTTCCCGGTGGTTCCGCATGGCAAGGCGAGAATCAGGGTGCAGCTATCAGCGGCGCATGAAAAAGCCCATTTGGACAGCTGTCTGGAGGCTTTCCGCAAAGTCGGTAAATTGCATGGTGTTTTATAAAATTAAAATTTTGTCATTTTTTATATAAATTTGTAGTACAAACTGCGATCCAGGTACTTAAACCTTTGTAGTCCCTTTGAATCAAACTTTTATTTTTAAAAAGCTAAATCCTGAATTATGGATAATCATCAAATGACTCTTTCAAAAATCAATGTCACTAAACAACACACTGCCAAGCCTTTACCGGTGAACGGGGGATTGAATCCCTATTCCGGACCCTGGAATTACGCCACAGCAGCGCATCTTTTGAGAAGGGCTATGTTTGGACCGACCCATGAACAAATTAATCAGGCTGTAAAGGATGGAATAAACGCAACGCTCAACAAGTTAACGACAAAACCCAATCGCCTTCCGGATCCTCCCCTTACCTATACTTCATCCATTGTCGATCCCAATGTGCCCAAAGGAGAAACATGGGTCAGGGCTCCTTTGAGCCAAAATATACCCGGATTGGTGCAGCTAAAAGAAAATTCACTATACGCCTGGATGATGGAACAAATGTTTGCAGAGGGTGTATCAATGAATGAGAAAATGACGCTTTTCTGGCATAACCACTTCGTGACATCTGATATCTTCGACCCCAGATACAACTATGACTATATCACCTTGCTAAGAGAAAATGCATTGGGCAATTTTAAAACACTGACAGAAAAGATTACCATTGATAAGGCCATGTTGTTTTACCTGAATGGTAATCTGAGTACCAATCGTGCGCCAAATGAAAATTATGCGAGGGAATTGATGGAATTGTTTACCTTAGGAAAAGGTGAAACCGCTGGCCCCGGAGACTATACAAGCTTCACGGAGCAAGATGTAGCTGCCATTGCAAAAGCCCTTACCGGCTGGGTGATCAACAATGGACCAAGAGACAATCCTCTACCTTACCCACTGGTCCAATACAACAACGGACGCCACGATACTACGGTAAAACAATTGTCCCACCGCTTTAACAATGTTCAGATTCCAAATCTGCAAGCAGATGAATACAAAAGAGTCATTGAGATAATCTTTACAAAAAGAGAGGCTGCAGCTTTTATCTGCCGCAAATTATACAACTTCTTTATTTACTATAAAATCGACAGCAACATTGAAAACGAAATCATCAATGGACTGGCCGATGAGTTGGAAGCGAATGATTTTGAAATGGCACCTGTTCTTCGCAAGCTCTTAGGAAGCGAACATTTCTATTCCATTGAGGCCTTGGGATGCATGATACGCTCGCCTTACGAATACATGTTCAATACCTTAAAAACATTGAGATTTATCCCACCTGCTGACCTGGAACAGAAGTACAATTTGTTTGCTTCCATCTACCGCAATTTTACAGGTATGCAACAAACTTATTTTAATATTCCAACAGTGGCTGGATGGGATCCATACCATCAAGAACCAGCCTACCATGAGATCTGGATCAATTCTGCCACTTTGCCTTTCAGGGTGCTTTTTGCCAATCAATTTGTCAATAAGACTTTCAGGGCGCGCAATGTCCAAGGTACATTCGGACTGGATCTTCCGGAATATGTCAAAACCTTGCCCAATCCATCTGTTGCAACAGAGCTGATCCAATCTGTAGTCGGCCATTTGCTTCCTCAACCCATTGAGCAAAAACAATTGGATGCCTTGAAAAGGGTTTTACTTGGCAATCTAACAGACGCTCAATGGACCACCACCTGGAATAATTATGCCAATAATTCGGGTAATGTACAGGCCAAAACAGCAGTTGACAATCGACTCAAACCTTTTTTTACCACCCTTCTCAATATGCCTGAGTATCATCTCAGTTAAATCAACATTTGTTTATCATTTTTAAAATCAAAAAATAAAATTCTTCACCATGAAAAGAAGAACCTTCTTACAAGCAAGCGCAGCAGCCACGGTCCCGGTTATGATCAATGGAATACCGGTCCAAGCTGTAGCCCGTCAATCCTTTCTCGACTTTGTAAGTCCTGAAAATGATAAAATCCTTGTGCTAATCCAACTTACCGGAGGAAACGATGGTCTGAACATGGTACTGCCACTGGATCAATATTCCAACTTGAATATCCACAGAGGTAAAATCATCATCAATGAAAATTTGGGAATAAAATTACGTGATGACCTGGCACTTCATCCTGCCATGACCGGAGCCAAGTATCTGTACGACGAAGGCAAAATGAAGCTGATTCAGTCCGTCGGATATCCCAACCAAAACAGATCCCATTTTAGATCCACCGACATCTGGACTTCAGGATCACCTGCCAATGTCAATATTACCAATGGTTGGCTGGGTAGATATTATCTTGAAAATCACCAAAGCTTTCCATACGGATACCCCAATTTTGACCACCCAGATCCATTGGCTATTACCATTGGGGCGCAGGTATCACAGACCTGTCAGGGGCCGATTGCCAACTTTAGTATGGCCATCAACAATCCTGCCACAATGAATCCATTGCCCATATCCGAATTTGCAGAGTCTGTACCTGCGACCAATTATGGAAATGAGTTGCGTTATATCATGACCGCATTTCAGCAAACCAACGATTATACCGATGTGATCAAACTGGCCAACGAAAATGCGGGAGGATCCATAGCAGCCACAGGAAATGCCCTTTTGGACAGGCTGAACATCGTTGCCCAACTCATCAAAGGTGGTTTGAAAACAAAAGTGTATGTCGTAAGTATTGGAGGATTTGATACACATGCCAACCAATGCGATCCTGATGATCATGAAATCGGCACACATGCTAATTTGCTTGCTAGTTTGGCAGGAGCCATGGAAGGATTTCAAAAAGCCATTACGGATTCAGGAAATGCCAAAAGGGTCCTCAGCATGACTTTCTCAGAATTCGGACGAAGAATAAAAGCCAACGACAGCACCGGTACTGACCATGGTTCTGCAGCACCTCTCATGCTCTTCGGAGAGTGTATTGATGGAGGAATTCTTGGAGACAATCCCAGCATTGGTGACAATGTAACCAATGACGAAGGCGTGGCCATGCAGTACGATTTCAGATCCATTTACGCCACCATTCTAAGAGATTGGTTTGGATTGTCCTCATCAGATGTTGCCAGATTAATGTATGCTGATTTCCAAAGTCTTCCATTAATCTCCGGAGCCTGTACCATCTCAGAAGTGGAAGATGCCTATCGCGATTATCAACTTTCTCTTGATACAGCACCAAATCCTGCAATAGATTATACTTTAATCAGCTTTAAAACCAAAAATGAGTACATTCGGATCAGCCTTTATGACTCCATTGGTTCAGAACTGAAGACCATTTTTGCAGGAAAGGTCAATGAAGGAAATCATCAGATTCACCTGGATACTTCCCAGTTTCCTTCAGGAAATTATGTCATCAGAATTGCTGGAAAAGCAGCGCAGAAAACAAAAATTCTCAGCAAAATTTAAATTTTCCAATCAGAATACTAAAAAACCCCTGCCTTCTGCGGGGGTTTTCTATTTTTGCCTAAACACAAGCAGATGAAACAACATAAAGCCAGTCTGGTGATATTAGCCGCCGGAATGGGCAGCCGGTATGGTGGACTCAAACAATTGGATTCCTTCGGTCCAAATGGCGAGACCATCATAGATTATTCCATATATGACGCCATCCAGGCCGGATTTACCAAAATTGTATTTATCGTTCGCGACAGTTTCAGGAAAGAGATCGAACAAAAAATGCAAAAAAACTGGGGTGATCAAGCCGAACTCCATTTTGTTTGCCAGGAATTGAATCTTTTACCCGCAGGTTTTACATGTCCCGATCAAAGAACCAAACCATGGGGTACAGCTCATGCGGTTTGGGTAGCCAAAGACATCGTCAAAGAACCCTTCGGCGTGATCAATGCGGATGACTATTATGGCAGAGAGGCCCTGTCTGCATTGTTTCACTTTCTGCAGTCGGACCGCAACCATCAAAATGAATATGCGGTCATTGCATATCTTTTGCGCAACACCTTATCGGAGTTTGGAGCGGTCAACAGAGGTGTATGTCTGGCATCTGACGGCCAATTCCTTCGTTCCATAGAAGAATGCAAAGGCATTTTCAGAAATGCAAATGGGCTGATCAGCCTGCAAGATCAGGCGGACAGAATTTTTCAAGAAGATACTCCGGTCTCCATGAATATGTGGGCATTTGGAGTAAGCTATTTCGACCACTCAGAGAAATATTTTATCCAATTCCTTCAAGAAAATCTGGAAAAAGCCACTTCAGAGTTTTATATACCCGATCTTATTCAGAAATTGATTGATGAGAAAATTATTCAGGTCCACTTGATTAAATCACCTTCACAGTGGTTTGGTGTCACCTACCAGGAAGACAGACCCATGGTACAACAAGCATTGCAAAAATTGATTGAAGAAAATTATTATCCCAAGACCCTCTTTTAAAATTTGAATGGTTCCAAGATAAAAGGGAGTAATCCATTTATTTTCTTTTCCGCTTTTCCTACACTACCTTCCACCTGTAAAATTCTGGTTGCTCGGAATCTTGACAAAATCCAAAGGACCAGGATTGACACCTATGAAAAAACTAAAGGCGTTGGACTGCGGGTAATAACTAAATCGCATGTTCCAACAATGGAGCTTTCTATTGAGCGTAATGTCTGGATAAGTCAATCCTTTTCGGATAAAATCATATCCTATACTTCCAACGGATACACTCCAGTTTTTAGTCAATGGAATATTGCCTTGGGTGTAAAAACTGTTGTTGGTCATCATAAATGTATCCTTTCCGCTGCTTAGTCTCACAAATTGATAGGTCAAAGTATGATTTAATCCAAAAGTATTAAAAACACTTCCCAAATCGGGCAGAGGGTCCGGTGTTTCTTTGGGTTTGTAAAAAAGTTGAATAAGTTGTGGTACCGTTGTGCTGGTCACCACACTCAGATCCATTCTGGTGAGATAAAACAAGTTAAATTTACCGTCAGCCTGGATTCTATATTGGTTTATTTGGCGCTCAACCCCATTCTCCAAGACCCGCTTGTAAGGATCCAATACGATGGTATATCCCAGCCTGGTCAGTCCTTTAAATAAAGTGGTTTGCCCCGAACCGCTGATAGACCTGCTCAGCTTAAATGAGTCTGCAAAAACATTGTAATTGCCCCCAATGGTAAAATTGTCAATGAGAGATATTTTCTTAAAATTGGTATCTTTCTTGGAGTAATACTTCATTTCTACGCGGTTGTTGATGCTGAAGTTAAACTGAAAATTTTCCGAAGGAACGGATGAGGTCCCGTATGGAGAATTGGTGTATTTGAGATATTGCTTGACACGATTGCGCCCTGGTCTCAGATCGGTGTTGACATAATCGTAATATCCAAAAGGCGATTGGTCGTAATTGGGAGCGTAACTCATGCTTACATTGGGTGATACAACATGTCGTATTCCTCTGAACCATCCTTTGGAAGACAACAACTGACCATAAATCTGGGTATTCAGGCTGAGACTGCTGCTTATGGTGTTGAGTGCGAAGAATCCTTTTTCCAAAATCTGCTGTTCCACACCGTGTTTCAGGGTATCGTTTCTACCAAAACTGGTGTCTATCACAAATGAATCCAGCAGAAAAAGTTTTTGCTTGTTAAAAAACCATTCTGATCCGGCATCAATTCTAGGGGTGAGGTTGAAATATTTCAACACCCTAAATGAAGCATCTGCTGAGGTCGTATGCCTTACCCCATATCTCATGGTGTCTAATGTCCGCCGTGTAAATAGCAATGAATCATAAGTTGTAAATCGATTGCTAGCTCCTGAATTGTAATTGATGGTGATTTTTTCGTACCAGGCTTGTTGGGAAGAATTAGATTTTTTTCTTTTAAACGGTGTTTGCGCCCTCATTCGAAGATCGACCGAAGGAAAGGTCACATTCATGATTTTTGTGCTGATATTCTGATCGTGGTTCATCCCAACGACCAAGGCAAATGGTGAATTCGGAAAAGTCTGGTTGTATGTGACTGATGATCTCAGGTTGCTGTTTTGTTGACTATAGGCATCCAAATAAATTTGACGATCAAAAGCACCCACCTGGATGGATGTTTGTCCTGAAATGGAACGGTAGGGATGGGCCGTTGGATCTTGTGAATGTCTCCATTCCAATTTTAAAGGACTCCGAATGATGGTCCTGTAATCATTGGGGAGTTCGTTTTTTAATCTGGAATAAGACAATTCGAAATTGCCTGAATTTTTATACCTCTTTTTATAATTACCGAGAATGCCCACTTTAAATGATCCCTTAAACCATATACTTCCCAACAACTTGGCATCCAGATATTCATTGATGGGTTTGTAATAACCGACGTCCTGAAGTCCAAAACCCAGATTGGGATCAAAAACATAATTCCGCGGAAAAATAAGTCCTGAGCTTTTGTCTTTGGAAATGGGAAAAAATCCGAATGGAAGCAAAAAAGGTGGCATTGGTATCTCTTGAATTTTCAAAATCGATGGCCCTACAATGACCAATTTATTCGGTATCACTTTTTGCTTGCGGCTATAAATTCCAAAATGGGGTTCAGGATGATCGCAGGTGGTGAAAATTCCGTTCTGGTTAAAAATCACATCGTCCACCCTGGAGGAATCTCCTGTTTTAGCAATAAATTTGGTGACCTGCCCGAGGATGTAGATATCGGCTTCTTTGGTCACTACATTTTGAATGGTGCCCTTGCGCGTCTTAAAATTATACATCATGCTTTGGGCATCAAATGCCTGACCACCGTCCTCAAAATGTGGAATTCCGGTTTTTTTGCCGAGACTATCCAACAATGGATCGGCAAAGACAATGTTGTTGTTGAGATCTATTTTTATGTAATCCGCATTAATGGTCATGGTTTGGTACTTGATGACCGCTGCTCCGTAAAGATGAATCCACTTTTGTGCATAATCAAAAATGATGCTGTCCCTGGAGTTGTAGTTGACAGGTTCAGCTATGGAGTCGCCAAAAATCACATAGAGGTCCGTGCCCACCAGGCTGAGAGAGTCCTTTGTAAGGCTATCCCCTGTGGCAGGTTTTGGAATCGTATCCTGGGCATATAATCTTGAACAGCAGACCAAAAGACTGAGAATCCATCTCCATGATCTGCTTCTCAAAAAAAAATTCTCCAAAATTATATATAAATATTTATAATATGTATATCTTTGCATTAGAAATAAGAACTCATGGAAAACTACGATTTCCGACCGGCCGGGTTGCTGGTGATGTATTTTATTTTATTCATGGTCAGCAGCCCGGTCTTTTCGATGTTCAATAACGACCCAAAAGTACAACTTATTGGCACTTATACTGTGGTATTGGATGCAGGTCATGGTGGTCATGATTCGGGAGCCAAGGGAAAAAGTTGTTTGGAAAAAGAAATAAACCTCTCAGTTTGTAAATTAACTGCAGAATTGCTCAGGGACAAGATGCCCAACAGCAGAATTGTTTTTACCAGAGAAGACGATCAGTTTGTCAGTCTCCAAAAGAGGGCACAGGCAGCCAATCAAAACAAGGCTGGCCTTTTTGTAAGCATTCATTGCAATGCGCACAAGGATAGGACAATAAGGGGTTCTGAAACTTATATCATGGGTCTCCACAAGACCGCGGAAAATCTGGAAGTTGCTCAAACCGAAAATGCCATTTTCCTCCATGAACTTGAGTCTGAAAACATTCAACACAATACTCCTGAATCTCATATATTGATGAGCCACTATCTGGAACAAAACTTAATGGAAGGTTTAAGATTTGCAGAAGACTGTGAAAACAAGTTTGGAGTTTGTCATCCGGGTGGTAGCCGGGGTGTCCGTCAGGCTGGATTTCTTGTATTGCATCAGGTCGTAATACCGGCTGTTTTGGTGGAATTGGGTTATCTCAGTCATCCGGAGGAAGAGCAATGGCTTTGTTCAGCTGAAGGACAGTGCCAGTTGGCACAAGCCCTAGCAGATTCGATTGTGGATTATTTTGCAAAAAAAGAATTTCTGGCTAGGAAAAACTGAGTGTTCAGATAAAAGAGGATTCTTTTTAGGTACAACGAACAGCCTAATGACACATTAATCAATGTTTTATAAGTAATCCTACATTTTTTTTCTATCATTTAGAGCTGACATTCCTTAGATTTCATCGGACAATTTACCCATGACTTCGACCCCTCGCCCTCTAAAATTTTAAATTCTCCCACTTTAACAATTAACCCATTGACTAATTCAACCATAAACTGTTTATATTCCACTATCTTTGCCCCGCTTAAAAAGAGAAATTGAAACTTAGTTCTGAAGTTAAGATTGGTATTCTTGCCACCGTTACACTTGCCATCCTTGTGATCGGATATCGTTTTTTGAAAGGCAGTAATTTGTTTGACCGTTCAAAGCTGTATTATGCCATGTACAGAGATGTGGAGATGCTGGACGCTTCGGCTCCTGTATTGGCCAGGGGAATCAAAGTGGGTACAGTCATTAAAGTCGCTTTAAAACCAGATAATCCGGACTCTGTAATTGTTACGATGGATGTTAAAGAAGAGATCAAACTTCCTGTCGATGCTGTCGCTGTTTTGGTTTCAACGGGACTCATGGGTGGTAAGGCGATCGAACTCAGATTTCATCATCATTGTGAAGATGATTGTATGCCCAACAAAAGTTTTATCCGGTCAGAAACCCAATCACTTTTAGGGGGAATGGTGAATACCCAGGAGTTGAAAAGTTATATGAAGGATTTAGGTCCCGATCTGGACACCCTCATGAATAAAAGTCAGTTGGGATCCAATGTAAACAAATCCAGTGTAGATCTTGCCATCACATTACAGAATTTTGCAGAAATCAGTAAGCAGCTCCAAAGTCTTTTGAAATCATCCGATCGGCACATTCAAAATTCATTGCAAAATATTGACAAACTGACCAACTCACTCGCGTCCAACACCAAGACCATCGATAAGACACTCCATCATTTGTCTGCAATCACCGAGCAGCTCAAAGAAGCAGACCCAGGTAAGTTGGTAAAGAATTCTGATCAAGCCATTCAGGAAATCAATAAAACGGTGACTGAAGCCAAAGAGGCTGTAAAACAACTCTCCAATTTATTAACAGAAATAGACAAAGGGCAAGGCAGTTTGGGAAAATTAATCAAGGACCCGGCTTTGTTTAAAAATCTTGAAAAATCAACCAAGAATATAGACTTGCTTCTTCAGGATATGCGACTGAATCCAAACCGGTACATTCACATTTCTGTGTTTGGAAGTAAAAATAAACAATACGAAAAACCCGCTCAGGATCCGGCGGAATGATTTGATTGTTTTCTTGACCAAACATACAGCGGCCATCCAATCAGACTTATTAAAATTCCAAATATGGAATTGATGAACACAGTCTTTCCTTCCATATACATTTGAATATCACTGTACAGACTCAGGAATAAATAGGTCGTTGAGAATAAAACAAAGACAACTGCAGTCCAGGGATAACCCGGAGCTTTGTAGGGGCGCGGTAACTCAGGTTGCTTTATCCTTAGAAGAATCACTCCGAGTGCACTCATACCATAAAAAAACCAACTGACAAAAATCAACATGTCTGTTAGCCGATCAAATGAACCGGTCAAAACCAAGAGCAAACTGATCGACTGATTGAGCCAAATTGCCCTGGCTGGTGTTCCGGTCAATGGATTCACTTTGTAAATATTTTTCAGTACACCAAAATCCGCAGTGAATGCATAGGTGGCTCTGGAGCAGGATAGCACATTGGAGTGTACTGCACCAGCAACCGATAGAATAATCAATAAACTTACAAATATAGCACCAGCGCTTCCCCAAATGACGCTTGCCGCATCCGATCCTATGTATTCAGACTCCGCCATGTTCTGTATGCCCATGATTTTTACAAAACTCAAATTAAGTAAAATGTATACCAAAATACTGACAACAATTCCAATAACCAATGCACGAGGAATAGTCCTTTGTGGCTGGATGACTTCTCCGGCCACATAATTGATGTTGTTCCAACCATCATATGCCCAGAATGCGCCAGTGAGAGCCAATAAGAATGCGCCCATTCCAATTTCCTCATGATAGAGCACGGTATCCAAATGAAATGGAGTACTCTTTGAATAAAACAAGGCGCCCATTACCAAAACCAGAATAGCAATAAGTTTTAACAGACTGAGGAATAATTGCAAACGCCCGGAATGTTTTGTGCTCCAGACATTGATGGCAGCGCCCATAAAAAGCAGTCCAATGGTTAATATTTTGAGGTCCAAATTTTCTAAAATTGAAAACTGACCAAGGCCGGGAATGTGAAATGTGTATGCTGATATAGTCTCCATTGTTAGCTCTAAGGCTGGTGTATAGGCGCTTAAATATTGAGCGCAGACAAAAGCAATGGATGCAGTACCCGCAGTATTAAAAACCGCAAACGCTGACCATCCATAAATAAATGCAAAACCATCTCCGTACATTTTTTTAAAGAAAACATATTGACCACCGGTCTCCGGAAACATCGCTGCAGCTTCAGCATTGGTCAAAGCGCCACATAGCGTCATCAAACCAGCTAGAATCCAAACCGCCAACAAGCCTTCCGCAGAACCCAGCTGTCCGGCCATGGTAGCCGGTTTCATAAAAATTCCGGACCCAATCACTCCGCCAATGACTATTGCAAGGACAACACGGAATCCCAAAGTTCTTTTTAGCTCCATGAGAAATTACAAAAATGGGGCTATCTGCATTTTACAAATGAACTAAGAGGTGATTTCATTCATGGCAATGCCCCCACTCTGTTTATCTGTCAACCAGCTCAGATAATAGTTTGGATCCTCTATTTCCGCCGCATGGGTTGTCATCAGCAATGGTCTAAAAGTATCCACCATGACGGCCAGTTCGCGGGTTTCTTTGGCTCCGATGCTTTTTTCCACAGTACCCGGATGTGGACCATGTGGAATACCACCCGGATGTAAGGTAATCATACCTTTCTCGACATGTTTTCTGCTCATAAAATCACCATCCACATAATAAAGCAGTTCGTCGCTGTCAATATTGCTGTGGTTGTATGGTGCTGGAATCGATAATGGGTGGTAATCGTACAGTCTGGGAACAAAAGAACAAATCACAAAATTATGCCCATCAAATGTTTGATGGACAGGAGGTGGTTGATGGACTCTACCGGTAATTGGTTCGAAGTCATGAATGGAGAGCGCAAAGGGATAAACAAAACCATCCCAGCCGACAACATCAAAAGGATGTCCGAGATAATGATAAGGATACATCATCTCTTGCTTTTTGATGTAGAGTAAAAAATTACCTTTCTCATCATGGGTCTCTAAATCCATTGGTTTGCGAACATCGCGTTCGCAAAAAGGAGAATGCTCCAACAATTGTCCAAAGGAGTTGCGGTAGCGTTTTGGAAAGGTAATGGGTCCTGAAGACTCTATGATCAAAAGCCGATTGTCGGATTGGTCAAATTGGAATTGATAAATGGTACCTCTGGGGATCACCAAATAATCACCATACTCAAATCTCAGATTGCCATACATAGTTTTTAAAGTACCAGTACCCTGGTGTATAAAAACCACTTCATCGGCGTCTGCATTCTTAAAAAAATAATCGGTCATGCTATTTGTTGGTGCTGCTAAGCTGATTTTACAATCGCTGTTGACGAGCACAGGTTTGCGGCTTTTGAGGTAATCGCTCTCAGGAACCACATGAAAACCCTTCAGGCAACGATGTTTCAACTGCTTGTCGTGAATCGTTGAGGGAGCCACAGAATAAGGTTCATCGACTTGAACGATCTGGGTGGGGGGCATGCAGTGGTATAGCAAACTGTAGAGGTCTGAAAAACCTTCGGTGCTAAACAACTGCTCGCTGTACAATCTCCCATCCTGGTTTCTAAACTGAGTATGTCTTTTGTGTGGGATCTCCCCAAGCTTGTGATAATGCATGCGCTTTTTATTTAATTGCAAAATTAGTCTTCAAACCTTAGAATTAAAGAGCAAATTTTAGCGAAGGGTCAGCTATGGTATAAACTGCCAAAATAATGGATTGCTGCATTATAGAAACTAATAAATAACAAAAATGAAGTATGCACAATAAGCCATTTTCAGGGCTTTAAATTTCAAATAATCAGTGCCCTTTGACTTTAAAAATATAAATTACCCTCTAAATTTAGTATTTTAGAGCCTCTAAACTCCTGACCATGAAAACAAAACTCCTCTCCATCCACTTGATTATCTTCAATTTATGTACATTAGGCGTTTTACTCCAAGGGCAAAATATTATTCGGATACCATCTGATTACCCTACTATCCAACAAGGACTAGATGCTGCAAATACAAATACAACCATACTTGTTTCTCCCGGTATTTATTATGAAAATCTGATCTGGCCGTCTAAAATAGATAGCATTAAACTTATAGGTATTGAAGGGAGTGCAAAAACTATTATAGATGGGAATTATAAAGGTACTGTAATAACTATCATCAATGATCATATCGATACAATTTTTATAACTGGAGCAAGTTTGCTTCAGGGTTTTACTATTCAACATGGAAGAGTATTTGATAATTTTGCTGGAGGCGGATTATATTGCTATTTTACAAATCCAACTTTAAATGATTTAAGTTTTACCAACAATCAATGTAGTAACAAAGGAGGGGGAGCAAGTCTATACTATTATTCAGGCACTATTGAAAATTGTCAATTTATTGATAATAAAATATCATCTACAATTCAAGCTGTTGGAACCGGTTTAAGTATTAACTTGCATGGGAATTTAATACTTAGAAACTGTACATTTCATAAAAATATAGCGCAAGCAGAAGTTGGATGTTATGGAGGGGGATTGGCTTTAGAACACATCATTGATACAAATGACCAAAATGTTTATGACATATTAATTTCCAATTGTAAATTTTTACAGAATGAAATTCATTCATCAAATTTTTCAAATGGAGCAGGACTATATGCATATAGTAATTCAATTAATAATAAAATAAATTATTACTTTGATTCATGTCTTTTTTATCAAAATAAGGAAAATTTCTGCGAAATTTCAGGCGGAGGAGCAATGCATCTTACCCTATATAATTCAATAATAACTAATTGTAAATTTATAGAGAATAAATCTGATGAGGGTGCTGGAATATATTTTTCCAGTGTTAACCAACGCCCAATTAAATCAATAATTAAAAATACAACTTTCTCTAGAAATCAAACTTATAATGGAGTTGATTCAAAAGGAAGTGCTATATATAAAGATATTAGAGCAATTGATTTAAACCTAACAAATGTTATGTTTGAAAATAATCAATCATCAGCAATTTACATTAGCGATGAAAGTTCAAACATCGAAATGTATCATTGCACAAGCTTTAACAATGAATTAAATGACAATTTTCGCAATGCGTATTTAAATGCACAGAATTCTGTATACTGGACCCAACAGCCTCGCGCTTTTAGCACAAATTCTTCCAAAACTAATCTAAATCACTGCATTGTCAAAGGAGGTTTCCCTGGCATTGGTATTCTGGACAAAGATCCATTAATGTTAAATGCAAATTTACCTGTTCCTGGTATAAATTCTCCCTGTCTAAATGCTGGTGTATTAATCCCTGATATTACAACAGACATTAATGGTTTTCCGCGCCCCATGCCAATAAATAGTTTACCGGACATTGGAGCCTATGAGATGGATCAGTATTTTGCACATGTGCTGGTGAAATATTATTATGATATCAATCAAAATGGAATGAAGGATATCAATGAAAGATATCTTTCTTTCGGAAGTGTAAAAGACCATAATGATCAAACGCATGTCAATTATTCAGTGAATGGAACTTATGTCATCTTACAACAAGGTATGGCATCGATACAATATGTAGAAGATATTTCTTCAGAATGGAAATCAAGTGGACAAAATTTATTTCGATTCAATGTCAATTCGGCTCAATTTAGTGAAAAGATTGAAATAGGTATATATCCTCGAAACACGCAAGCAAAACTATCCACGATGGTTTTTGGCAACAATTTTCGATGCGGGGAAGAAGTAAAGTTTACGATCAGCTTGACCAATTACGGCACCACCATCGAATCGGGATATTTTTGGCTAAAAATAGACAATAGGCTTGATTCAATATGGTTTACAGACCTACCGGATGAGATCATTTCCAAACATGAATTTTCATGGAGATATCAAGATTTGTATCCGGGTGAAAGCATCACCAAAAAATTTTTTGTATTGGCTCCGAGAATTAATAATCCAAACGAGCTGGGTGAAATTTATAAATTCTGTCATGGTGTCTCCGGGCTTGCATTAAGGGAAGACGACTGTTATCTGGCGGAATTGAGATGCTCCTTTGATCCAAACGACAAGTTTGCCAGCCCTCAAAGAGAAGATCATCTAAGCCTCCTGAGTGAACCTCTGATCTACACCATCCGGTTTCAAAATACCGGAAACGATTATGCCAGAAATGTCATTATTCGAGATCAGCTAGACCCTGGATTCAATATCAATACTTTAAAAATTTTACATACCAGCCATCCCGAAATTTTAAAAGTTCTTTATGATGATTTAAGAGAAGTAGTCTTTCATTTTCAAAATATTTTTCTGCCGGACAGCACCACAGACTACGAAGGCAGCAATGGACATGTAACATACTCCATTGAATATATCGATGGTATTGTACCGGAAACCCGCGTTGAAAATACAGCCCATATCTATTTCGATTTTAATCCGGCCATCGTCACCAATACCACCCACAATATTGTGGTATTGGAGTTCCCAACCCTCATCGTGGATCCGGATGGTCCATCGATACATGTTTCACCGAATCCAGCTATCAATAGTCTTGTGTTTAGTCAAATCGTGGACAAGTGCAGCATATTCGATATCAACGGCACAAAACTTGCGGAAGCTTATCATACGAATACGCTTGGTGTTCAATTTCCATTTGGTACTTATCTGCTAAAACTAGAATACAAAGGAAAAGTTTCGATGCACAAAATATTGATCATCAATCGTTAAATCAGGTTTAGCCGATCCCTGCCTGGGTAAAATTTACATTTTTTGGTAAATGGTAAAATTTTTTTGCACAGGGTTCGTTTTTACATTAACTTTGCACTTAAAAGTACTTTTAAATGAAAGAAGAGCAAGAATACATTCAGGATTTAGCCGAGATCCGATCCATCATGGAACGCACCACCAAATTCAAATTACTCTCCGGTTGGGCAGGAATCTTAGCGGGAATCTTTGCTTTGACCGGAGCGGGCATTGCCCATCCTTATTACGAAATGGTCAAGCCTGATCAACAAGGTTTGTTGGGATCGGAGGGCTCAATTCCGGCTTCCTTCCTAAAAATCATTTTGATTGCCCTTGTGGTTTTAGCGCTATCCGCTTCCACCGCCATTTATTTCTCCTTTAAAAAAGCACGACAAAGGGGAGAAAAACTCTGGAATGCTACCACGAAGAGACTCCTTGTATATATGGGAGTTCCATTGGTGGCAGGCGGCTTGTTGATACTTATTTTTATTGCCAAAGGCCTGTTTGGCTTCCTGGCGCCAATCAGTCTGATTTTTTACGGTCTCTCTTTGTACAATGCCAGTAAGTTGAGCCATGATGCAATTAAAATATTGGGTCTTGTTCAAATCAGTCTAGGGCTAATTGGAGCCTATTGTGTAGAACATGGATGGCTCTTTTGGTCCCTGGGTTTTGGGGTTGCCCACATACTGTATGGTATCTTTTTACAATACAAGTATGAAAGATGAAAATATCCATTGAAAAACTGCATAAAGCCTTTGACAGCCGAATCAGGCTGGGCATCATGGCGGCACTGGCAGTGAATGACAAGCTTGATTTTACTGCACTCAAGGAATACCTTGACCTGACCGACGGAAATCTGGCCAGTCACATCAAAGCCTTGGAAAAGGAAGAGTTTATAGGCATAAAAAAATCATTCATAGACCGAAAACCCAATACAAAATATTTTATCACCAAATCAGGCAGATTGGCCTTTAACAATCATTTGAAAGCCTTGGAAAAAATCATTCAATCGAATAAATAAAAATAACATCAAAATAATTTTTCTATTTTTTTACCTAATAACTTTGTATATCAAAGTACTTTAACAAATAAACTAAACCATGGAAACTAAAAATCAAACCACCGTAACAGAAGACAACATGATGAATGAGATCTTACAGCTAATTCATCAACCTGAAAAACTTGAAAATTTATACAGAACACAAAAACCGGCTTTTACAAAATCTTTTTTGCAGTTGTTTCCTAGCATAAAAGATGAACCGGCCGCGCAATTCTGGTATGCGAGACTGAATCAAAACTCTCCAGCCTCTCAGTTTACCAGCCCCAATGAGATCATGATCATTCTTCTGGCTATTTTTGTAGCGGGATGCATTGCCAAAATTCCCGATCTGGCAGGTCTGGAGCAAGAACACTTTTACAGTCGCAACATTTCATTTGTGATTTTTCCTATACTAACTGCATTCTTCGCCTGGAAACAGAAGCTAAGTCGGAATAAACTGGCTTTGCTCTCTGGCATATATCTGGTCTCTATCTTTTACATTAACTATCTGCCGGAAAATCAAAACAGTGATACCCTGATTTTGGCGTGCATACATCTGCCCCTATTCCTTTGGGCAGTTATGGGATTTGCTTTCGTAGGTGACCATACCCATTCCTATTTAAGGAGATTGGATTTTCTGCGCTTCAATGGTGATCTATTGGTTTTGTCCGCCATTCTAATGATCGCATGTGGATTGTTGGCGGCAATGAGTTTTGGTATGTTCGAACTCATTGGCTTGGACATAGAACCCTTTTTTGAACAATATCTTCTAATCTGGGGATTACCAGCAGTGCCAATTACTGCCAGCTTTCTGGTCCGAAGCAATCCACAGTTGGTCAATAAAATTTCCCCCATTGTTGCCAGGCTCTTTACTCCACTTGTCTTATTGATGCTGGTCATCTATCTCATCGCTGTATTTGCAACCGGAAAAGATCCTTACAACGACAGAGAATTTTTAATCCTATTTAATGCGCTCCTGATTGGGGTCATGGCCATTGTATTTTTCTCCGCTGCCGAGATTCTGAAAAATAAAGATCGCAAAATAGAGACTTACCTTTTGTTTGCATTGGCCATCACCACCATTGTTGTCAATGTCATTGCTCTTTCTGCCATCATTTTCAGAGTATCCGAATGGGGATTTACACCCAACAGAACGGCCGTTCTTGGCAGCAATCTATTGATCTTGAGTAATTTGCTTTTAATTACCCACAAGCTATTTCTTTACTTAAAGACATCAGGAAAAAAAGACTTTCTGGAAAAGAGCTTTGCAGGCTTTCTACCTATTTATATCATTTGGTCTGTGTTGGTTTGCTTTTTATTTCCACTCCTGTTTGGATTCAAATGAGCAAAATTTTTGAAACCCATTCTGGTTTTGATATGTAATTGACAAACTGCATAAAGCCATTTTCCCATTTTAGATTTGCAGATCTACTTTATTTTGGTTATATCCGGATTCTATTTAGTTTTCAAATAATGCAATAAATACACTGTATCTAGAAAAAATAAGATAACATTGCAACAGATATACTTGTTTTTATTACTAGATTTGCAATACCAAACAATGACAAACCATTTATTTTTTATACCGGAGACTTCGACAAATCTAAGCTCATTATTTGCACAATGGCTTTAGTTTTACCAATTCATACAATCCAATAATCATTTCAATATTAATTAAAGATATGAAATACACATTAACGGTCTTATTTGTCCTTTCACTTTGCATGGTGCAAGCCCAAAATGAAATTAATTGGAATCCTGCCATTGATCTTGCAAACAGCCAATTTGGAAATGCCCATCCTCGTGTGGCAATCGATGGTTCCGGAAATGCGATCCTGGTTTGGGGTAGAATGAGCGACCAATCTGTCATGTTTTCGAGATGGACAGGAAATAATTTTTCAACACCAGCAAAGCTTAATCCATCAGGTCTTACAGTAGCCAGTGCCAATTGGATGGGCCCGGAAATCGCTTCAAAAGGAGATACAATTTACATTGTGGTCAAAAGGACTCCAGAAAATATTCACACCAACAGACTATTTCTTTTCCGCTCTTTCAATGGAGGAATTACGTTCAGCACGCCTCAGGAACTGGCTTTTATTGCAGACAGCTTTTCAAGGTTTCCGACGGTCGCGATTGACCAATTTGGAAATCCACAAATTGCTTATATGAAGTTTAATCCTTCTTTTTTAGACAGTAGGTGGGTTGTAAGCAAATCGAAAGATTTTGGCTTGACTTTTGAATCGGATATCAAAGCCAGCGGTTGGGGCGCTTCTGCTGAAGTGTGCGATTGTTGTCCCGGTGTATTAAATATATCAGACAACAAATCGGTCATCGTGTACAGAGACAACAATAAAAACCTTCGCGACATTTGGGCTGGAATATCAGAGGATGAATCAGAATCATTTACATCCGGGGTAAGAGTTGACAACAACAATTGGTTGGTCAATATTTGCCCTGCCAGCGGTCCTGATGCAGTGATCATTGGTGATACCTTGTATACCGTCTTTATGAGCGGAAAAAACGGTCTTTACCGAAATTATATCAGCAAGGCATCCCACAATTTTGAATTTGCAACAACCGTCAATAGTTTAACAGGCAGTATTCCCGGATTGGGTCAACAAAATTTTCCACGAATTTCCACTGATGGAAATGCCTTAGCCGTTGTTTGGAAACAAAACATTGGCAATCAAACTCAACTCCCAATTTTATTTACAAAAAACCTGTCCACCGGCTTTAGCAATAACTATACATTGGTGGATTCAGATCACATCACAAATGTCGATGTAGCAATGCACAATGGCAGAATTTACGTAGTTTGGCAAGATGACAATAGCGGTACCATCAAATTCCGAAGCGGTACTTACGAAACCATCAATACAGAGGAGAATCCTTCTGTAGTAAATTCACTAAAAATCTTTCCAAATCCAAACCGGGACGAGGTCCTTTTCGAATCAGACGAGCAATTTGATTGCATGGTGCAAATTTATAATGGCAAAGGAGAGTTAGTGCTCACAACTCAATCAAATTCCAATGGTAGAATTCCAATCAGACATTTTCAAAATGGAGTCTATTATTTGACGATCCAATCAAGCTTTGGCCAATGGGCTGTAAAAATATTAAAATTGGATTGAGATCTACTTTTTATCGCATGAATTTAGCGCAATACCAAGTCGATTATTTGGAATTAAATTTTGGATGTGAGGCATTCAAAAAATTTACAATACTCCTACAAAAAAGCACTTACATTTCTTAACCGAATAGACATTCAGACAAAATCACAATTCTGAATTCAAATTTTTGAATTGCATCCAATTGAGTGAATCCAAATAGAGCAATGGTTATTGACGATTGTAAACTTTTCAAGTTAAGCTCTATCCATTAAAAGGATGATTTATTGTCAAACTCAAAGATACAAAATGAAAAATAATGTATTTGATCCTTCAACCCTGCCGATAAAACCATAACAAAGTACAGTCATCGTTATAGAGTACTAACCAAAAAAGATCAGGAGACAGCAAGTTTCAATTCAAATTACCTGAGGGTATATTTTATTTGAATAAATTTTGTCCGTTCAATTTATTTTGTAAATTTGCTACTGCATGATAAAGCTACCACTTCTTTTCCTCCTGACTCTATTTAATATAGCTCAAATTTATTGTCAAGCCAATTGTTCTGCCGTAAAAACAGACTTAGAGCCCATCAATGATCTTGGCAATAAGATTTCAGCTTTTACTCAAAAAATGGGTGGTTTGTATCCCAACGGATCAAACTACATACCGGAAGATCATAAAGCGTCCGGTATGGCATTGGCTGCTCAAGTGACATGTCTGGATCCATCCGGAAAGGCTGATCCGGAACAAGGTAAAATAGTATGGTTGAGCATTGGAATGTCCAATTGCACCCAGGAAACACAGAGGTTTATTCCATTGGCCAATGCACATCCCGGGAAAAATCCAAGACTGCAGTTCGTGGATGGCGCTCAGGGAGGACAAACGGCTCAGGTCATATCCGCGCCCTGGCATCCCAACTACCAAAATTTTTGGAATACCGTGCAAAACAGGTTAAGCTCTGCCGGAGTATCTGCCCAACAGGTCCAGGTGATCTGGTTAAAAGAAGCCAATCAGGCTGGAAACACTCCCCCTTTTGTGCATTACGATTCTCTTGTGGTACAGTTTAGGAGAATAGCAAGAGAACTAAAAACAAGATTTCCAAATGTCAAATTGTGTTATGTAGCCAGCAGAATCTCCGGTCGGTACGCTTCCACGAACCTCAATCCGGAGCCCTATGCTTATTTGACCGGCTGGGCGGTTAAACAATTGATCGAAGATCAAATTCTAGAAGATCCCGAACTTTCGTTTGAAGGTCCCAATGCCAAGTCGCCCTGGCTTTCCTGGGGCATATACATGTGGTCAGATGGTGATATCCCTCAGAAAAGCAATCCTGATATTTTTTATTCCTGCCCGACTGACTTTACAAACGATGGGGTCCATCCCTCCAATGCAGGAGCGCAAAAAGTAGCAAGACTGCTGCTCCATTTTTTTACAAGCGATTCCACCTGCACACCCTGGTTCTTAGGCAATTCTTGTCAAATTTCCAACCTGAATTCCGCTTTAGAAAAACAAGTAATTGTCGAGATCTTTCCCAATCCAACAAATGAGGTGTTAAATATCCAAATGTGTGATCAAACGTTAAGCTGTGCCTCGATTCAATTGTTCGACTTACATGGACAATGTGTTTTGTCCACGGACCTTTTAAATAAGCTTTCTCTTCAATTACCTGTGTCAGATCTTGCCAATGGAATTTATTATTGTGTCGTACAATCCAAAGAATTTGGACCAATTTGTCAGAAAGTTTGCATTCAACATTGAATCCTCCAAAACAAAATGAATAAAAATTTCTCCCAAACATGTATGAGATAATTTTGACACCATTTAGCATGCTTAGAACTCTTGCACTAAGCTCCCGGAGTTTGATCATTCTCTCCAGACATTTTATTTGCTTATTATGGTTTGGATCATTAACCGCAATGCTCCTACCGGTGAGAGCTCAAAAAATTGCTTTGGGTGGACGACACAGCATTTGGATTTGCCCTGACAAAACAGTGAGAACATGGGGATACAACGGATACGGCCAATTGGGGTACAGTCATTTTGCTGCAGCAAATAAACCTACTGCAATCAGTGGACTTAACAATGTAAGCCATATTGCGGGTGGTCTTTTTCATTCCTTGTTTGTCAAATCAGATGGAACGGTGTACAGTTGCGGAAGAAATGCCCTGGGCCCTCTAGGTATTGGAAATCAAATAGACCAAAGCATTCCGGTTCAAATCGAAGTTTTGTCTGACATCGTTTTGGCGGCTGGAGGATCTGAGCATTCGCTATTCTTGAGAAAAGATGGAAAAGTATTTGCAACAGGTTCCAATTCAGCTGGTCAGCTCGGAGATGGTACCAGGACACACAAAATTAGTCCTGTCATGCTCCCGATCCAGGATAGCATCATCGATATTGCAGCCGGTGCAGAATTTTCCTTGTTTTTAAGAGCGGATGGTCGTGTACTTGCCTGTGGACACAATGGTTTTGGACAATTTGGCAATGGAAATAAAACCTCCAGCAACACTCCAATTATAATAACAGGTATTTCAAACATTAAAGACATTTCTGCAGGAGAATGGCACTCTCTTTTTGTCAATGGCGAAGGCGAAGTTTTTTCGAGCGGAAGAAATCAATATGGTCAGCTGGGTCTTGGTCATACAACAGAACAAAACACTGCCCTAAAAATTGAAGGTTTGTATGACATCATTCAAGCTGAAGCAGGAGGCATCCATTCTCTGTTTGTCAATAAGGATGGTATGGTATGGGCTTGCGGATTAAACAGCGGAGGAAACAATGACGGACAATTAGGTGACAATACAAGACAAGACAGATTGTCTCCTGTTCAAGTTGTTCCCTCCTGGGGTTCGATCAAAGTGATTGCTGCAGAAGCGGCTAGGGAGCACAGCATCTTTTTATTGGAAAATGGTGAAGTCTGGGCCTGCGGTCGTAACAATTATGGACAATTGGGAAACGATTGGTACAGTTCCTCTAATGCACTTTCTCCGGTGCAAACCGTTCCAACTTGTGCAGATCTTACCCATGATAAAAGTTATATCTCAGATGAATCCCAAACCATTCATGTATTTCCGGTTCCTACAAGTGGACCGCTCACCATAGATATTCCAAATTATGACAACGTCCATGATCAAATAGTATTTTACAACATGCAAGGCCTGCGATTAGAAATTCCACCAGCAAGCCGCACGATGCAATACTTGCAATACGACTTAACAGCATTGGCTCCGGGCATTTACTTCTTTGAATTCAACCATCAAAACAGCAAATTTATCATCAGAAAATTCTTCATTGTAATCTAACCAGCCCTATAAGCACAAAGGAACCTTATCAAAAAAAAGAATTTCAAGAATAAAAAGTTAAATTGTCTAAATTTGTAATAGGTTTGCATTGGTTTTACAGCAGGACATAATAATATTTTTTCTACCTTCAATCATCTCATTTTTTGATTCCCAGTCTTTCCGAAAATTTAAAAGAAAATCAATCATTGATCCGGATCGTTTACTGGACAGTAATTCTATTGACATGGGTCAAAGTACCCATGCTGGCCCAAAAACCTGATTCTTTATTAGCCGTTTGGCAGGATAGCGTTCAAATGGATTCTATTCGCATTCAAGCATTCAATCTATACATCCGAAAGAATTTCTTATTTTCCAATCCAGACAGTGCAATAACTCTGGCCGGTGAATTGGTGGATTATGGAACTCAAAAGAAAGTGCTAAGCGCCAAATCCATCGGGTATCATCTGCAAGGTATCGCCAATTATTTTAAAGGAAATTATCCAAAAGCCCTGGATTACTATACAAAAAGCCTCCAAATCCGCGAAGAATTACAAGACAAGGAAGGCATATCTGCCAGCCTTAACAACATTGGAATCATTTATCGAAACCAGGGTAATCTGGATCGTGCTTTGGAATACTATAACCGAAGTTTAAAAATTGATGAAGAGCGCAATGACCAAATGGGATGTGCCAATAGTTTGAACAACATAGCCAATATTCACTATGACAAACAAGCGTTTGATCTTGCACAAATCAGTTATGAAAAAAGTTTGGGAATATTTAAAGAATTAAAAAATTGGCAAGGTGTAGCGAATACCACGAATAACCTTGCCTATATTTTTAAATCCAAAGGCAAAAACAAAGAAGCCATAGAATTTCACTTACAATCCCTGGAAATATTCAAAAATCTGGACGACAAAAGAGGAATTGCCGCTTGCCTGATTGGAATTGGAGCTGCATATAGAGAACTGGAGCAATATAAAAAAGCCATTGAATTTGCGACAAAAGGGCTTACCCTTGCCCAAGAACTAGACATCCTTCCCCAAATAGAGGAAGCCTGTCGAACCCTGTATGCCTCCTACAAATCATTGGGCAAAAATTCAGAAGCACTTCTGTTCTTGGAGAAAATCCAGGTAATCAAAGACACCTTGCACGCACGTGAGACCGCGGAGAAGTTGCAACAAATGGAATTTTCTAAAGAAATGCTGACAGACAGTATCGCCAAAGCTGAAGAAATGAGGTTATTGGTAGAAAATCATCAGGAAGAATTAAGACAGAGAACCAAAACCAGAAATATATTAATTGTTACCACCGTCGGCATTTTAATATTAACCGGAGGAATCTTCAATCGCTTGCAATTCACCCGCAAATCAAAAGCAGAATTGCAACTTGAAAAAGATCGTTCTGAAAGTTTGTTGCTCAACATTCTGCCGGAAGAAATTGCCAAAGAGCTAAAAGAAAAAGGGAAGGCTGACGCCAGAGACTTTTTTCTTGTCTCAATCATGTTTACTGATTTTAAAGCCTTTACTGAAACCTCGTCTCTGTTGAGTGCCGCAGAATTGGTCTATGAGGTCAATGCCTGTTTTGAGGCATTTGATGGTATCATCGATAAATACAACATCGAAAAAATAAAAACCATTGGAGACGCTTACATGGCAGCAGGTGGGTTGCCAGTTCCTTCGGATGAATCCGTCAAAAATACGGTCTTGGCTGCTCTTGAAATGCAGCGTTTTATGGAAGAAAGAAAAACTAACAACATCTCAAAGAACAAAGCATACTTCGAAATGAGGGTTGGAATTCATTCAGGGCCAGTGGTGGCAGGCATTGTGGGGGTTAAAAAATTCCAATATGATATATGGGGTGATACTGTCAATACGGCCAACAGAATGGAAACCAGTGGTGTGGTGGGCAAAGTCAACATCAGTCGAGACACATACGAACATATTAAAGAGGATTCCCAATTTACTTTTATATACCGGGGACAAATCGAAGTCAAAGGAAAGGGAGATCTCGACATGTACTTTGTAGATTTAAAGTAACAAATTGAAGTAAAACAGAATTGCATTTATGTTTTTCTATGTCCTTATCCCAGCTTGTATTTCATGTCAATTCTGATTTTAAAAACTTAATCTCCGCAAGCTTTTGAGATTTTTTTGAAATGATACCTTTGCAACAAATCAATTCTTTCACTTCCCATATGGATTTATAAAAACTCAGAATTCCCATCCCTTTCCGTTTTGAATGCAATGATCGCTAAGTTCGCAATATCTAACACCCATTGGATATCAACGTTACCCAATATGCTGAGGCCCTAAATCTTGAGCAAATTGTTTCTTATTGAGCGAGGAAATTATACCCTGATTTAAATTCTTGATTTTGATGAAGACTAATCCGTCGTTCCAACTATGACAATCGGAATAGTCATCAGCGACACAACTGCAGCAAGGATCTATTTACCAATGATCTGCAGCCTTTGATGGTATTTTTAAATATCGGCACCCGTCTATACCCTTACCTAAGCTGCCCTTATGCCAACGATTGCAAAAAATGAAATACCCTGATTAATCAACAGGTTTAAATATAATCCATTATGAAAGTATAGCCACTGAGCAAAGTATCCAACTATATCACAATATTAATCATACGCTCAGGCACCAGAATAATTTTCTTGATGGGAGCATTTGCAATCCACTTTTTTATTTCTTCCAACTCCAAAACTTCTTTTTCCAGATCTCCTTTGCTTTTGGATTTTGAAACAATCCATTCATGTCTCTTTTTTCCATTCACACTGACCGGATAATTCACAGTGTCTGACTCTAAATAGCTTTCATTGCATTCCGGATAGATGTCGTGATGCACAGATCCCTGACCTTGATAATGAAAATGAATTTCCTCTGTAATAAAAGGAGCAAATGGAGCCAACAATCGATTCAATGTCAAAAGTATTTCCCTGTTGCGGCATTTGATTCTGCGCAGTTCATTGACGCAAATCATAAATGCGCTGACCGATGTATTAAACGAAAGTAACTCGAGATCAGCTCTCAATTTTTTAATACAGGTGTGCAATATTTTTAATTCTTCCGGGCTGGGTGGCACATCCATCAATGACAAATTTTTGTATTCGTCAAAAAACAATTGATGGTACTTTTTTAAAAATCCCGCGACACCATTAATGCCTTTCGTATCCCAGGGCTTTGAGTCTTCCAACGGACCCAAAAACATCTCATACATTCTAAAACAATCGGCACCGTACTCTGCGATGACTTCATCGGGATTGACCACATTGTGATACCTTTTGGACATTTTACCCACTTCAGATTTGGTACTGATTTTAAATTCCTGAGACAATGTAATACAATCTCCTGTTTCTTCTCCATTGCTAAATTGGGCTTCCCTGAAATCAGGCCTCCATTTGACAAATTCTCTGATTCCTTGTACATTAAGGTGCGCATTCGGTGAACCGTAATCGGTGACAAAATCTTTATGCACCGGAATGTATGCGATTTGCTCCTCACCATACTGATTGACCATTTCTTTGGCAATGAATTTAGCGGGCTGACTGTCTTTGACAAAAGCGAGACTTTCAATGATTCCTTGGATCATCCCTTGATTCACCAGTTTTTTAAACGGCTCATTGGTTTTTAAATATCCAAGATCATACAAAAACTTGTGCCAGAATCTGGCATACATCAAATGGCCAACGGCATGCTCTGTTCCTCCTATGTACAAATCAACATCCTTCCAATAATCCAATGCTTCAGTGGAAGCAAATTCGCGATGATTGCTTGGATCCATATACCGGAGAAAATACCAGCTGGATCCGGCGTATCCAGGCATCGTATCTGTTTCCCTTCTTTTGCCTTCCTCAAAATGCACCCAATCCTCTGCCTGTGCCAGGGGTGATTTACCATCTTTGGATGCTTCAATTTTTGTCAAATGCGGTAAAACCAATGGAAGGTCTTTTTCTTCCATTGGAATACAAACTCCATCCGGATCGTAATACACCGGAAAAGGTTCGCCCCAATATCGCTGCCGGCTAAAATTTGCATCCCGCATTTTGAACTGGATTTTTTCACGGCCTAATTTTCTTTCAACGATGATCTCAATGGCCTTTTGAATGGCATGCTTCACCTCCAACCCATTTAAGAAATCAGAATGAATCATCTCGCCCAACTTTTCCTCTGCAGAAATACCATTGAATTCACTTTGATCCACCACCTCAACAATGGGTAATTCAAATTTTTTGGCAAATGCCTGATCCCTCATATCATGTCCCGGCACCGCCATAATTGCTCCTGTCCCATATTCGATCAGAACATAATCCGATATCCATATCGGAATTTTTTGCCCTGAAAATGGATGCAATGCATACGATCCAGTAAACGCACCCGTCACCGATTTTTGGTCTGTGTGACGATCCTTGTCATTTCTTTTTTTAACTTCATCCAGGTACTTGCTGACCTCATACTCCCTATCTGCCGTGGTCAATGAAGCCACCTGGGGATGCTCTGGCGCAAGCACCATGAAGCTTACACCAAAAATGGTATCCGGTCTGGTGGTGAAGACCTCGATGCTTTTCTTTTGACCCTGGATGGGAAAAAATATTTGAGCACCACTGGATCTGCCGATCCAATTTCGCTGCATGTTTTTGAGTGAATCAGGCCAATCAAGTGCATCGAGATCATGGAGCAATCGATCGGCGTAAGCAGAAATCCTCAGAGCCCATTGCATCATGGGTCTCCTGATAACAGGATGTCCTCCACGCTCTGAGACTCCATCTTTGATCTCATCATTGGCCAATACTGTTCCTAAGGCTTCGCACCAATTGACAAAAGACTCCTTTCGGTAGGCCAGGCGGGCATTCATTAAAATTTCATCTTGTTCAAGCTTTGAAAAACCATTCCAATCTTGTTCCCGAAAAGCCTCATCTCCCAATCCAAAAGCATGAGACTCCTTGGATCCAAACTTGGAGAAATGTTTTTTCAAATCCTCGATTGGTTTTGCCTTCTGATCCTTGAGGCAATAATAGTGATTGTACAATTGAAGGAAAATCCACTGTGTCCATCGATAATAATTCGGATCGCTGGTGACAACCTCCCTGCTCCAGTCATAATTCAAACCGATGTTGTGCAGCTGCTCTCTGTAGCGCTTCATATTTTCTTCTGTCGAAACTGCAGGATGAACTCCGGTCTGTATTGCAAACTGCTCTGCAGGAAGGCCAAATGCATCAAAACCCATTGGATGCAAGACATTGTACCCGGACATTCTTTTGTATCTCGCCAAAATGTCCGAGGCAATGTATCCAAGCGGATGCCCCACGTGTAGTCCAGAACCGGAAGGATATGGAAACATGTCTAAGATATAATATTTGGGCAAGGATTTGTCGTTGCTCACATGGTAGGTGCCATGTTTCTTCCATTCCGCTTTCCACTTCTCCTCAACTGCTCTGTGATTATATTCCATCTAAAAGAATTTCTGCAAAAATAGAAGTTCAGATCCATTCCAGTTGCAAATGGATTCATAATGTTTCAACGATCAAATTTCTCTAATTGAAATTCATTTTAAGGTTTAAAACATTGTCCTATTTTGGCTTTACAAAATCAAGAAATGCAGGTTCCTTCGCGATGGGTTTCAGCAATGGATCATTTCCATACGCGTAAAAATCAAACTCAAATCCATTCGAAAAAGCATCAGTCAATAATTGAATGGTTATTGCAGAAGGATTCACATAAGCACTATAAACAGCTTTGGCGTACTCCCTCTGACCGGGATAAAACAAACCATCCTTTTCAATTTTGAGCATCCATTCTTCCGCTTTCTTCTTCTGACCCGCAAGAAAGTAACACACCGCAGCCAACTCAGGGAAGAATCTAAATTGTGGAGTGTTGTCATAATGCTCAAGGTAATGCAACGCAGCCTCTTCATAACGCCCTTCATAAAAAGCGACCATACTTTCAAAATAATGAAAGAACATGTTTTTGGAAAATTCCCTATTTATGTTTGAAAGAATAGAAGTATATTTTTTCAACAATTCCATTTTATCCTTTAAATACAAAATACCGCAAACCTTCCAGGCCATCATTGGAGGAGTATAAAATCGTTGATTTGTGGGGATCGTAGTTTTAAAAACTTGCAACAAGGAATCTACTCTTTCATACTCTTCCAACATGGTCAAAGCATGAATATACGCAGCGGCTATTGAAAAATGGGTAGGTTCATAGGCCAAATTCTGATACCATATTTTGACAGAATCATATTGCTCCAATTGTAACATGGCTTCAAACACTTCTCCAACATAGGCTTGATCGCGCGGATTCCCAGAATCTGGTTTCTTTTCTTTAGGAATAAATAGTCTATATTTTTCAATGGCTCTTTTCGGAAAATTCTGTGCAACAAAATGATAAATGGCTTGTGTGGCACCATACTCAATCTTAAATTCCGAATACATTTTCCAATACATTTCAGCTGCAAGCAATATATCTCCCTTCATTCTGGCCTGAAGTGCAGACCACTGTATGATTTGAAAATTGCTCATATAGGATTTACGCTGTTCGATTAATTGTGTCACAGAATCCAACAGCTGTCCGTGTCCCCAGTTGGTTGTCAGTTCGATCAAGGTAAAATAAGCCTGGATAAACGTGCTGTCCAATTCAATTGATTTCAACAAATGGGATTCCTTTCGTAAAATTTGATCATTGGGAACCGCGTTTGCCTTTACAAATTCCTGATATGCTGCATAATTTGGAGGAACATGACCATACAAGAAATCCTTGGTCGCAAAATATCCCAAAATCTTTTGCTTCAATTGTTCGATGGGCTCTATGATATTGTTTCGGGTACCATTTATAGGTTTCACCGAATAAAGGACCAAATTATTTCGCGCGTCCACCACATCAGCAACAATGGTAATCTTTTCAGGATTGGTGCTGTAGATTTTTCCTTTAATGAATATACCCGCATTCCTGGAGATTTTTTCACTTTCTTTTTCAGAACTTGCTTTGGAAATTTTTAAATTTTCATCCCGGATCACGTTTGCCTGTTTGGTCTCAATCAAAGCTTGCGTGAGCCAATCCTTTGCCAGCAGACCAAGTGCATCAAATTCAGAATCACCGGTTTGATTTTCAAACGGAAAAATTTGAATTAACTGATACAAAATTTCAGGGTTATTGTTTTTACCTTTAAACTTTTGAAACAAAAAATAAGCTAAAAACAACAACACTATAAATCCCAATGCCCATATATAATATTTTTTATTTTGAGAGGGAGATACGGATGAAATGCCTGAAGTGGTTGAATGATGATACACAGGTATTTCCAAATGAGAACCACTCAGGTAATAAATATTCATGGGAGCATTCACATTTTTTAGTGGAATAGCTCCAAGAAATTTACAATCAAATTCCTTTTTGTTTTTAATTTCAAAATAGACTTTCTCTGAAAAAAGGATGGAGCCAGGTGTACCTACAGATTGAATTCTGGAAGCCAGATTGACCGCATCACCATAGACATCATCATTCTCAGAGATTAATTCGCCGTATTCTATCCCGATCCTGATTTGAAAAAGACCCAGTTTATTCACTTCCGACTGCAATTTTGAGGCGGCAAAAACGGCTTCACTGACCGACTCAAAAAGACACAACAAACCATCCCCAAGTTCTTTGATTATTTTACCCTGATTGGCGCCAACTACTTTTTCGTGAATGGTCTTATTCTTTAACAACAATCCATAGGCTCTTGATTCATCTTTACCCATTAAGGCTGTGTACCCCACGATATCGGAAAAAAGGATGGCTGCAAGTTTTTTATGAAGCATGGCTGAAGATCATGCAAAAATATTCAAAAGTCGGCCATTTCAAAGAGTCATTTTCCAATGGATGCAGCTCAGAACTAAAAAACGGAATATCCATTTTCACCACCAGCCGAAACAAAATAATTGGCTGCAAACTTTAGCGAAACAGTAGCTTTGCCCGCCAATTGGACTTCATGAACAAGGCTTTTGTGTTTATTTTCCTTACAATTCTGATCGATGTGACCGGAATAGGTATCATATTGCCAGTTCTGCCGGAATTAATTCAGGAACTCACGGGAAAAAATCTAAGCGATGCTTCTTCCTATGCTGGATGGATGGCCTCGCTTTATTCTGTTATGATGTTTTTTTTTGCACCCATTATGGGAGGCTTGAGTGACAAATTTGGTAGAAGGCCGGTTTTGCTCTTGGCATTGTTTGGATTTGGTTTGGATTATTTGCTTCAAGGATTTGCTCCCAATATATTCTGGCTCTTTGTTGGAAGGGTTCTCGCTGGTGTAACAGGAGCTTCATATTCTACTGCTGCAGCTTACATTTCTGACCTGAGTGCTCCAGAAAAAAAAGCACAAAATTTTGGACTTATCGGTGCGGCTTTTGGCCTGGGTTTTATCATTGGGCCTCTATTGGGTGCCTTCCTCGGACAGTATGGAACCCGCATTCCATTTTTTGGAGCAGCTGGTCTTGCGATGGTCAATTTAATATTTGGGTATTTTATCCTACCAGAATCTCTCAAACTTGAAAACAGAAGGGCTTTTTCCTGGTCAAGGGCCAATCCGATCGGCACTATAAAAGTATTGACCCGGTATTCAGTATTGCGCAGCTTTGTCCTTGTTTTGTTCCTCATTTATCTGGCACATTATTCTCTTCAATCCACCTGGACTTTTTACACCATGTTCAAATTTAATTGGGGACATGATCAGGTTGGATACTCTCTGGCATTTGTAGGATTGATGATGGCCATTGTGCAGGGAGGACTCAGCCGTATTTTAATTCCAAAACTAGGCCCTCCAAACGCTGTGAGATTGGGCATGTTGATTGCCTTGATCTCCTATGTAGCTTATGCACTTGCTCCTACAGGATTGTATATGTATCTCATCATGGTATTTTTCTCCTTGAGTGGATTGGCCGGACCTTCCATCCAAGGAATGATTGCCAATCAGGTGCCCCCGGACGCCCAGGGCGAATTGCAGGGTGGACTCACCGCTTTAATGAGTATTTCTGCCATCTTTGGCCCATTGTTGATGACCCAACTTTTTCGCTGGGGCTCAGGAGGTAGTTTTGGAATTGTCTTTCCGGGTTTACCTTTTTTGTTTGCCGGGATCCTGGTATTTGTTGCATTCAGACTGGTGCAAACCTCGCTTTCCAAGTTTAGTTCCGGAAAATAAATTGGCTTTTCAAACGGATTATCGCGACTGCTTATCACAGGGATCCATCCGGGACTTTTAAACTTTCTTTTCTATATTTGGGCTTTATTAATTATCATATGAAAATATTTCTTCCTTTCATTGTTGGTTATTTTGCGATTTCATGGCTCTTTTCCCAACCAGACCAGGCGCACCAGTATTGTCATCACGCCTTGCAGGCACAGGTTTTACAAGAACCTTCCAAAGCACAATTGCTCATGATGGAAAATTCCAATCGGAGAAGTGATTCCATCGATGTGCTGAATTATACCATACGGATCGATGTAAGTGATTTTAGAAACAGATTGATCCAGGCCCATACAACTGTGGATTTCAAGACAAAAATTGATCAATTGGAATGGATTACATTGGATCTAAGAAAATTGACCATTGACTCCATTCTTTTTGAAGGTAAGTCTATACCATTCAACTATGACACCGAAATTATTCAAGCATTTTTTGGTGAAAAACTGGCCATTGGTCAGGTAGCGTCCATCGATGTGTTTTACCACGGCACACCGCAGAGAGATCCCGTCTGGGGGGGATTTTATTTTGCAGATCCCTATATCTACAATTTGGGGATCGGTTTATCATCCACTCCACCCAATTTTGGCAAAGTGTGGTATCCCTGTTTTGACAACTTTGTAGAACGCAGTACTTATGAATACATCGTGAGCTCACTTTCTCCAGCAAGGGCGTATTGCGTGGGTACTTTCATTGGTGAAGACTCCTTGACGGGAGGAAAAATAAAACGGCATTATTCGATGACCGACCAAATTCCAACTTATTTGTCCTCCATCGCAGTGTCGGATTATGAACAATACAAGTACACGCATCGCGGGAGTTACGAAGAAGTTCCTGTAGAACTCATTTGCAGAAAACCAGAAATGGAACAAATGAAAACCCAGTTGAATAATTTGCCTGGTGCCATTGACGCTTTTGAGTTTTGGTTTGGACCTTATCGTTTTGAAAGAGCCGGATTTGTTACGACCACGGTCGGCGCCATGGAGCATCCTACCAATACTGCTTATCCTGTTAGTTCGATTGTATCCGGAACCCTGGCTCAAAACGAAAGATTGATGGCACATGAATTTGGACACCAATGGTGGGGAAATCTGACCACCCTGGATGATGCAAGGGATATGTGGATTAAAGAGGGAAATGCAGAATACAGTGCTCATTTGTTTTTTGAACATGTCTATGGCAGGAAAAGATTTTTGGATGTGGTCAAAGACAATCTCGCTTTTATTTTATTTAATGCGCATGTCAACGATGAAGGATTTTTACCACTTTCTCCAATGCCCTATTCGAGAACCTACGGGACCCATACCTATCGAAAAGGAGCGGCCATGATCCACAATCTCAGAACTTATTTGGGAGATAGCATGTACCGCAGAATTTGCCACCAGGTATTTGACAGTCTGACCGGGACTTCCATGAATGCTTACGAATTCAGGGATTTTCTCAACAGACATTCAAACCGGACACTCCATCATTTTTTTGACGACCATATTTTTAACAAAGGTTATTGTACATTTTACCTGGATTCTATTCGCATTACAGAAACAACAGGCCCCAATACTGCTGATATCCTGGTCATTCAAAAAGACTACCACGCAGATCACTTATTTACAGATGCACCGGTTTTTATCAGTGCTTATGATGCACAATTCAGGAGAATTGCACAAAAATACTGGCTGACAGGTCCCGCCAATTGGGTACAGATGGATCTCCCAACCGGCTTTCGTCCAGTTGTTTTCCTGGTCAATGAACAACAAGAACTCAATCTTGCCAGTCTTCAGGACAATGCCTATGTCATAAAAACAGGAGCGGTACCTTTGGTGGCAACTGGTATGTCACCGAATGTGACAGAAATAGGCGATTCGGCTTATATCAACATCGTCCATCATCTGGTGGGACCATCAGAAGGATCTGCACTACCCAATGTTTTTAGGTTAAACAACAGGCACTTTTGGCAAGTCAGCAGCATTGCAAAATCAAATCTTAGCATGTCTGGAAGAATTGAGTTTAATGGAAACAGCGGTGGTCTGGATGAAAACCTCGGCATCGTCTCAGAGGACA
Organism: Saprospiraceae bacterium; assembly: GCA_016715965.1. Classification (NCBI taxonomy): domain Bacteria; kingdom Pseudomonadati; phylum Bacteroidota; class Saprospiria; order Saprospirales; family Saprospiraceae; species Saprospiraceae bacterium. Next base: position 73,105 of record JADJXG010000001.1, read on the forward strand.
GCGTAATTCTGGCGTACAGAAAAAATTGGACCGAACCCTGGAGACAATACAGCAACTACCTTTTGCAAAAACTCACTCCAAACGACAAACGCGGTTTTATCCGCATCGATCGATTGATTCCGGGAGAATACGCCATCGCTTATGGGCATAATTCACTGGTTCACACGAAAGATGATGCCAGGATCCAGTGCAGCATCTATCCCAATCCCACCATTTCACAACTCAACATTGATCTACCAGATTCACATCCGGTAAAATCCATTAAGCTGTATAGTCCAAAAGGTCAACTGGTGATGGAAACTTGTTTGGAGTCAAATATACTACAAAAGCAATTGGATGTCAGCAGATTAGAATGTGGATCTTACGAAGTTTGTCTTGCGGATCTGACTGGACAATGTTTGTCTTGTCAGCAGATCCAACTGATCCATTGATTTGAAATGCCTCTCAATGGGGCAGAATGAGCGACATTGTTAAAATATTTCAGACATTTTACAGTACATTTGGGTGTTTTTTGACTTTATATCAGGATAAATAAAATACTTAATTATGAAAAAATTACTCCTCTTTTCTTTTTTATTCACCTTGCTGGCAGGTTTAAATGCCCAGCCAAATACCAAGGACATCACGGTCTATGGGACTGTATTCAATACTGACAAACAGCCAGTCCCTGATTGGGTGGTACTGATTGGTAATGGAAGGACCACCATTGGTTCCGTGACGGTTAAAACCGCTCCTGATGGAAGCTACAAAGCGAGCATTCAGGTGCCGGCAGATCCCATCCAAACCATTTCCGTAATGGTAAAGGACCCCTGCAAGAATATATTGGTTACACAGAGTTTTAACTCGGATGTATCAAGTTCGAATCATGATTTTATCATTTGTTCCCAGGCTCCTCCACCCAATCCTTGTAGAGTTGCTTTCAAATATGAGCAAACCAAAAATAGTCAAATCCTTACTTTTCATGCGTATCCTGAGCTTAAAGACGCAGAATACTTCTGGGATTTTGGAGATGGAACCACAGGAACCGGTAACCCCGCCAGGCATGAGTACAAAAAAGCCGGTGATTACAAGGTGCTTTTAAGAGTTAAATCTCCGAATTGCGAAGGTTCCTATGGTGCTGGCGTAAAAGTCGAGATGACCACTGCACCACCACCACCTCCTCCTCCATCCACCAGCATAGAAGCAAGATGTTGCGGGGCCATACAGATTCTTTCCACTCCGGTCACTACAAACACCGGGGGCAGTACCTTTAAATTTTATGCCAAAGGCGACTTTCCCTTAGAAGGAGTCAGATGGGATTTTGGGGATGGAAACTTCGGAAGTGGAGCTGAAGTCACCCATACTTATACAACCCCTGGAAAATATAAAGTCACAGCCTATCTGGTAGGAACAGATTGCAAGGTTGAACTATCAGCATGGGTACACGCAGGTAGGACCAATTCCAATCCTTGCAATTTTGATTTTTTCCACAAGACCGATGGTCTGGACGCAAGTTTCGGTTTGAATATCAGAGTTGTTCCGGACAAAATCAATTGGAATTTTGGCGATGGCAATAGCTCCTCGGATTTGAACCCAAAACATACTTATGCAAAATCCGGAGAGTACAAAGTCACGGTAGAAGTGATTATCAACGGACAATACTGCAAAATTGAAAAAACCATCAAGCTGAGCGATGGAGGTAGCGGAAGTCGCTGTCCATTTGATTTCGCATTTAGAAATTCTGGTTTAACCAGCAGATTTTCTCCAATAGTCAGTACCACAAAATATGATAAATTGGAATGGCATTTTGGAGATGGAAATAGCTCTACTGAAGAATTTCCTTCCCATACTTATGCCAGAGCAGGTACATACCAGGTGACATTGGTGGTGTATTATGGCAATGAAGCTTGCAAAATCACCAAAGAAATAAAAATTAGTTCATTGACAGGCGGAGGAGGTGCATCCATTATTGATGTAAGCCCAAATCCTGTCGATGAGGAAATGACCATTCGTGTAAAAAGCGCTGAAAAAATACAGGCTGTTTTGGTCATCTCCGATATGAATGGGCTCAACTTAAAAAAGAAAGCAGTCGAATTGGAACCCGGAGAGAATGTTGTACCCTGGGATACAAATGATCTGCAGCCCGGATATTATATTTTACAATTGTTTGTCGGAAGTGAAGTTGTCAGCAGAGTGAGGTTTCAAAAATCTTAATCCAGGTGTTTTCTTTAGGATCCTGGTGTAAAACAAATGTGCAACAAAGCAAGAATGCTCGATCAAAATTTGAGAAGATGCTAGCATCTAAACTTTCTTTGGCTCACAATCGCAATTGAATTCTGAAGAGAAAATTCTAGGCTCATTTTAAAAATATACCATTAAAAAAGCTGCATCCAGCTTAAAACTTGATGCGGCTTTTTTTTGGGATCAACTTGATTTGATGATTTACAGGATGGATATAGTCCATAGGATGATCCAAAAAATGGATCCATGTTGAAGTTTATTTCCCAACAAGATCCAAAGGAAAACTTTGCAAAATGGAATCGGGTATTTGAGCGCTAAGTGGCATCAAAACTCTTCACAGGTGGAGCTTCGTGATCGCCCTTTTTAGGCGGAGTGCGCAATATTCTGATAAATAAATAGATGGTAACTGCACTGACGATGCCAATGGACATTAGCCAGGTGATTAAAGCACTCGTATTCATACTTGATTTAAGCTTTTGATAATTTTAATCGTTTTTGGTAGGCCACATAGACCATGGCGCAAATAGAAAGGTAAAGTCCCAATAACAAAAGTCTGGATCCGTTTACATAGGTCAATTTAGTTCTGAGACCATCGGCTATGGTTTGATCGGTTGCTGAATCGATTTGTCTGTGAACGTCCTGGTTCATCAGATGCCCGATGATGGATCCGTCGGATAAAGGCCATCCGGCGCCAGCCGATAAACTTTCGAAAGCAGCTCCCCAGTCACCTCCTTCAGGTGAAATCAAAGAACCCACAAAGACAAAGAGCAAAAAGATCGTCGTAACGTATTTGATAATGAATTTGAAAACAGCCGGGATTTTCATATCAGCTCCCCGATTGATTTCTTCAAATCCCTTGTCGATTCCAAAAAACCAGGCGAACAAAATGATTTCTGCCAGTGCAAATACAACCAATGAAACTGTACCCGCCCAATAATCATATTCATCAAAAACACCTTCTGCAAAGAAAAATACGCAAGGCAGACCCAAAACAAATACGACCAAACCAAAAAACCAGGCAGAGGTCTCTCTTTTCCAATTAAATTCATCTTTTAAAAATCCCATAAATGGAGTTCCCATGGCCAGTGAAGAAGTAATGCCTGCAAAAAACAACAAACCAAACCAAAACAGACCACAGATCATGGCCAGGACTGTTCCCCATTGTTCAAACAAATATGGCAATACCCGAAAACCTAGACCAAGACCCCCGGATTGAGTAAGTTCGACCACTTTTTCAATACCCAGATACCCAACTGCAATCGGAATGATGATCGCTCCACCTAAAACGACTTCAACAAACTCATTCATCCAACCCGCAGACATTGCGTTGAGAGCAATGTCTTCATTTTTCTTCATATAGGAAGCGTAACAGTGAATCGATCCCATTCCCAAAGAAAGGGTAAAGAATATTTGACCAGCGGCCGCCAACCAAACTTTAGGATTCCAGATCGTACTAAAATCAGGAGTCCACAAGAAATTTAAACCGACCGTACCGTCATACAAGGCTCCCTGAGATCCCCCTTTAAGGGTAATGCCCATGATGGCCAAAAATACTCCAAAGAGAATCAATAAAGGCATTAGCACCTTTGCCACAATCTCAATCCCACCACTCAAACCCTTGGATAAAATCCAGGTATTCAATAATAAACAAATGATCCACCATACGATAGGAGCAGAAGATTCCAAACCCACATAACTATTAAAATAGGTAGAGACCTGTTCTGAACTCATGCCAGAAAAAGCACCGGTTATTGAACTCCAGGCATAATTAAGCGCCCAGGATTCCAAATAGCAATAGTAGGCAGCCACCGCGATGTTGGTAAAAATTCCGAAAACACCCAAATATTTCCAAAACTTCCTCTTGTCAAACGCATTGAAAATAAAAGGTGTACTATGATCGCCTTTTTGTCCTCCAAACCGCCCCATGGCCCATTCAACATAAAGCAATGGAATACCCATCAAAAGAAAACACACCAGATAAGGTATCATAAATGACCCTCCCCCATTCTGAATGGCTTGTACCGGGAATCTGAGGAAATTCCCCAATCCTACAGCATTTCCCGCCATCGCTAAAACCAAACCAACTCTTGTACCCCAAGATTCCTGCGCCTTTGTCATTATTTCAAAATTGAATATTCTTGTTTGCTTGAAAAAGTAAAAGTACAACTTTCAACTAATTTGACTTATTGTTATCCAAATAACTTGCAAATATTGCCCATTTGTAAAAATCCACCGCTGAAAAGCCAAATTGCAATTTATGATGTGTAATCATTGTCTAATCAATTAGATACCAATGATTAAGCCCTTATGAATGCAAACCCAATCTAAACCATCCGCCAGATCTTTCAAAATTGGACCATGCCCTGTTTTAAATCGACAATTTATCCACTATTTATGCTAAAATGCTAATAATCTGCAATTAACAAATTCTATAAATATTTAATATTTAATGTTTTGACAATAAAAAATAATAGCTCACAAGTCACGTGACTTCACGTATATTTGCGGAGTTTTTTTGAAAAATCACTTCAATATATGAAAGAGAAAGGAATTGTTAAGTGGGTCCTTATTGCCCTGTTGGCAGTGTGTGTTATCCAGCTGATGTACTATTTCCCCACCATGGGCATCGAGAGAGACGCCAATGATTATGCCGTGGCAAAACGAGAGGGAATTGCTGACGAAAATGAAGCCTATCAGGTTGAAAAACAAGCACGTATAGATTATCTTGACTCAATTTCTGATCAGACGGTCTTTAGTATTCCCTTACTGAAGGATTATTCTTACAATGACCTTAAAAAGCAGCAGCTAGCACTTGGTCTTGACTTAAAAGGTGGTTTGAGTACCATTCTTCAGATCGATTTGAGTGATTTTCTCATCTCTCTTTCTGGTAATAGCCAGGATCCTGCTTTTAAAACAGCACTTGAAGCGGCCAATGTCCGATTGAGAAATAGCCAGTCTGATTTTATTACCCTGTTTGCGGAAGAGTTTAAAAAAGCATCGCCAGACAGATCTCTGGCTTCTTTGTTTTCAAGGAGTGCCACCTTGAAAGACCGTGTCAACATCAATACCAGCGAAGCGGAAGTGACCCGAATCATCCGCGAAATGGCTGATCAAACGGTTAATCTCACTTTTGAAAGAATCAAGAAAAGGATTGACAAATTCGGTGCGATCCAGCCCAATATCTCTTTGGACAAGGCAAGAGACATGATCCTGGTGGAGTTGCCGGGTGTGGACAATCCTGAGAGAGCCAGAAAATTTCTTCAGGCTTCTGCAAAACTCGAGTTCTGGGATGTGTACCGCATTAGCGATCCTGGAATTTTTGAATCATTCGGCCTGGCTGACCGCAAGTTAAAAGCCATGAGCTCCGGTGATACCTCTGAGGTTTCTGCCCCAAAATTTAGACTGGTCAACCGATATGATTATACCAGAGACAGTCTGGGCAATGTACTCGATTCCACATTGGCCGGAGTAGATAGTATCCCCGAATCCCTGGATCCACTAGCAGATAAGGGACCTTTGTTCGCACTTTTTAGCCCCAACGGAGCATCCTCACAGGGTTTGAATTATGCACCGGCAGTGATGGGTGTGGTGGAAAAACCCAATCGCAACAAAGTCATGGAAATGCTGACAAAGCCTGAAATAAAATCTATGTTTCCTGCTGATTTGGAGTTTAGAGTAGCTGCAAAGCCTTCAAAAAATTACGAAACCAATGAGACCACCAATCAATATGAGATTTACGCCATCAAGAAAAGACTTGGCAGCGATGGGGCTACACTTGACGGAGAACGAGTCGTTCGGGCTTTTTCCCAACCCGATCAAGTGACAGGAAATACCGTGGTCTCCTTGGCCATGGACAGTCGCGGCGCCAAAATCTGGGGAGATATGACCACCCGGGCTGCCCAGGACAACAATCGGGAAATCGCCATCGCATTGGATGATGAGATTGTCTCCTGTCCAAGAGTCAATGAACCCATCCTTGGTGGTAGCAGCCAGATATCGGGCAATTTTACCATAGACGAAGCAAATGACCTGGCCAGCATTTTGCAGGTGGGTAAACTTCCCGCAAAGACCCGAATCATTCAGGAATCTTTGGTAGGCCCTACCTTGGGACAAGAGAACATTCAAAAATCACTATGGTCTATTATCGGGGGATTTAGCCTCGTATTATTGTTTATGGTGCTGTACTATCTGGGAGGTGGAATGGTCTCCATAGTTGCGCTTCTGCTCAATATCATCTTTCTTTTGGCCACCCTTGCATCTTTCGGTACTGTATTGACCCTTCCCGGTATTGCTGGTCTTGTATTGACCATGGGTATGGCGGTGGATGCCAATATTATTATCTATGAGAGAATCAAAGAGGAGCTTGCAGCCGGTAGAACTTATTTACAATCCATCGCGGAAGGTTTTAAAAACTCGATGTCCGCTATCATAGATACCAACGTTACTTCCATTTTATCTTCATTGGTCTTGTTTTATTATGGTATTGGCCCTGTTAAGGGATTTGCATTGGTATTGACCATTGGAGTGATCTTTTCAGTATTTACGGCTTACCTGGTCACCCGATTGATCATTGATTGGTGGTCTTCCAAAGGAAATGAAATTAAGTTTGCTTCCCCATTAACAGCCAGGGCATTTAAAAATGTCAATTTTGACTGGGTGGGAAAAAGAAAAGTAGCTTATTTTGTTTCCGGCACACTTTTACTCATCAGTATTGGATCATTTTTCACCAGAGGCTTCGAGTTGGGAGTCGAGTTTAAAGGAGGATATTCCATCAATGTCCAGTTTGATCAGGACATTAATGTAGAGCAAATGCGAAGCAGCCTCAACAAAGCTTTCAACGGCAATCCCATTGTCAAAAGTGTAGATACCAAAAATACCTACAACATCACCACCTCTTATCTAATCGATGATGTCAGTCCGGATGTAAACGTCAAAGTAAAAACCCAATTATTACAAGGCGTCAATGAAGCAATGGGTAAAACCATCAGTTATGAGGATTTTGACAAAAGTGACGGACAGGGTACCCATATCCTTTCCTACAGTCAGGTAGGACCTGTCATCGCAGATGACATCAAAAGCAGCTCCTTTAAAGCGATCATTCTTTCATTGCTGGTTATTTTTATCTACATTCTGATCCGATTTAGCAAATGGCAATACAGTGCAGGCGCTATCATTGCACTGGCACACGATACCATTATTGTGTTGGGTTGTTTTTCCCTGTTCCATGGAATTTTACCATTTGCCATGGAAATCGATCAGGCGCTGATTGCAGCACTTTTGACCGTCATCGGTTATTCCATGAATGACACAGTGATCGTTTTTGATCGTATCAAAGAATACCTCAGACTTGAAAGCAATAAATCTGAAAAAGAATTGATCAACGATGCCATTACTAGCACCTTATCCAGAACGGTAAACACCTCTTTGGTCACTTTACTAACCGTTGTAATCCTATTTCTATTTGGTGGTAGCAGCATCAAAGGATTTTCATTTGCCCTGGTGATGGGTATCATGATTGGAACTTATTCCTCCATTTTCGTAGCCACACCGGTCATGGTCGATTTGGCTTCGAATTTAAAAACCAAGGTCAAAAAAGTAACTCAAAAAATGACTAGCAAAGTGGCCAAAGTATAAATTCCATTTTGTGTTAAATAAAAAATCCGATGTAGATAAAATTTACATCGGATTTTTTTTTGCCGCACCAGAACCTTACAAACATAGCGTTTAAATAATCCGATAGATCTCCATGATGCTGTCAAGGATTTTTTCAAAATCAATATGCAGGTCTACTAATTTACCAGTGTGTACATCAAACACCCAACCATGCACCATCAAGCCTCTTTCCTTAAACGCTTGTTGGACCGAGGCCAATTTGAGTACATTGGTGCATTGTTCCAATACATTGAGTTCAATCAGTCTATTGTATTTTTTCTGTTCATCAACGATCTGAGTAAGTTCTTCTCTATGAATTCTGAAGACGTCTCGGATATTTCTCAACCAGGGATTCAACAAACCAAGGTCTGCGGATTGCATGGCTGCTTTCACCCCTCCGCAACCGTAGTGTCCGCAAACGACCACATGTTGAACCATTAAATGCCTCACTGCATAATTTATAACCGACTGAGCATTTAGATCTGTATTGACCACCATGTTTGCAATGTTGCGATGGACGAACACCTCTCCGGGGCCAAGACCCATCAATTCTTCTGCGGAAACCCTGCTATCCGAACAACCAATGTACAAAATGCTCGGATTTTGTCCTTTACCCAGCTCCTCAAAATAGCTCGAACTGATCTTTAATTTGTCGGCAATCCAGTTTTCGTTGTTTTTAAATATTTTTTCGATCAACTCCATATTTTATATTTATCTGTTCTTAAAAAAGTAAAATATTTTTTGGATCCTAGTTTCTGGTTATGTCTTTTAAAGCAGAATACAATTGGTCCTGAAAGAGCAAATGTCCACCTTCCAGTTTGCGTTCGATCAATTGATATTCAGAAAGTGCATGCAGCAATAATTCTTTCAACAATAATTCCTGCTTTCCAGCTTTGGTGAACAAACCTTCAAATCCTTTCACTTTTTCCAGTGATTTCTTGTAATCCTGATCGGAGGTGTAGGGTTCCAATTCTACAGAACCACCATTCTCAAACCATTGGACGATGTCCTGATATTTCTTTTTGTGTTCATTGTTGGTCTTCCTTTTGAGCAGATCAATGTCTTTAAAAAACTGAGACGAAATATTCTTTATCGCTTCTCCAATCAGTTTGATGGCGACAAACACCGCACCTTCCTGTTCCCCTTCATAGACCAATTCTACCTTGCCAACAATCGCAGGAATGGCTGCATACAGATCGCTTATTCTTGCGGATCCAGACTTGGAACCATTTCTCAATAGTCTTTGCACTACAGCGCTGTGAATGCTTTCATACGCTGAAATCGGCAACCTGGCAGAAACTCCGCTTTTTTCATCTACATAATCACTGGTTCGCGCTTCTACTGCAATCTGCTCGATCAAATCCTCTATAATCTCGGGTATTTCAACCTGAAAGGAGCTATCCTTCATTTTTACCTCCTGCCTGGTAATCATTTTGGCCGTTTGAATATTTTCAGGGTAATGGGTAAATATCTGACTTTGGATTCGATCCTTCAGTGGTGTGATAATGGCACCTCTGCTGGTGTAATCTTCAGGGTTGGCGGTAAAAACAAAATAAATATCAAACGGAAACCTGAATTTAAATCCCCTGATCTGGATATCGCCTTCCTGCAAAATATTAAACAAAGAAACCTGGATGCGTGGGGCCAAATCCGGCAATTCATTGATGACAAAGATGCCCCGGTGGGATCTTGGGATCAAGCCAAAATGCAAGGCTTCTTCTTCTCCATAACTTGCTTTCAGCCTCGAAGCTTTAATTGGGTCCAGGTCACCTATGAGATCCGATATACTGACATCAGGTGTGGCTAATTTTTCGGTATATCGACTGCTGGAATGAATCCATTGGATAGGCGTTTCGTCCCCTTTTTCAGCGATCAAATCTCTTGCATATTTGGACAAGGGAAGAAAAGGGTCGTCGTTGATCTCTGAGCCTTCTACAATGGGCATCCATTCATCCAAAAGGCCGACCATCATTCTGGCCATACGGGTTTTTGCCTGACCTCGCAAACCCAAAAAATTGATGTGGTGTCCCGACAAAATAGCCCTTTCCATTTGAGGAATGACTGTATTCTCATAGCCGTAGATTCCGGAAAAAACCTCTTCCTTATTTTGAATTTTCTCAATCAGGTTTTTTCTCATTTCTTCCCGAATCCCCATGGGTCGGTAATCCGATTTTTTTAGCGCTCCAAGGGTCCTAATTTGCGTCCATTCCTTCATTCTTATTTTCTTTTACTTTTGCGATAATCTTCAAAAACGAAATCTCCCAATCCCTGAAGGCCAGAATAAAAGGCACTTCCCTGATTTGTCTTGGTAAACTCTCTGACAAATTCCTGCAACCAATATTCTTGCGCCAACATAAAAGTGGTGATCTTGATGCCTAGCTTTCTGCATCTGAGTGCCAGGTCAATGGTTCTGCCAATAATTTTTGGATCCGGTTCGCCGCTGTTCATGTAGTATTTGCCATCCGGCAATTTCAAACAGGTTGGCTTGCCATCCGTAATCATAAATATCTGTTTATTGACCGACTTTCTTTTTCTCAATAGCTCAATGGCAAGCTCAAGGCCAGCCACCGTATTGGTATGATAGGGCCCTACCGACAAATAGGGTAATTCTGAAAGTTCAACCTGCCAGGCGTCATTCCCAAATACCACTACATCCAGGGTGTCTTTTGGAAAATACCTTGAAATCCACTCTCCCAAAGCCATGGCTACTTTTTTAGCCGGCGTGATCCGGTCTTCACCATATAGTATCATTGAGTGAGAAATGTCAATCATCAAAACGGTCGATAGTCGGGTGTGATGGTCTGATTCAAACACTTCCAGATCTTCTTCGCTTAACTCTCCCGTCGCGGAGCCCATCCTTCTTTGTGCATTGATTATACTGGAATGAAAATCAATCTTGTCCAATGCATCACCAAATTCATAAGCTCGTTTGTCCTCATTTATTTCCTCAGCTTGACCTTTGAAGTGGCTGCGGTGATTGCCGCGAACGTTTCTCTTCAGATGGCCAAACACCTGCTCCAGGGATCTCTGTCGGATCAATTGCTCCGCTTTGATTCCAAGCACCAATGCATTTTGATCTTTTGCGGGAACCAGCAACATCAGTTTTTCCAAATCTCTTTTAAAATCTTCCAGAGAATAATCCTTGGTGGTAATCCGGTGTTCACGGTCAATCTGCTCCAACCAATCGAATGCTTCTTCCACATCTCCCGAAGTATGAACCAAGATCTCTAAAAATATTTCGAGTAGCTTCTCAAAGACCGATCGAAGGTCCTTATCCTTGTTGAATGCTGAAAAAATCACTCCTGGCATGGTTTTATAAAACTACAACTTGTGTTAAAAGTTTATTAAATACGGTATTTAAGCATTTCGATGGATATTACAATTGATCCCACAATGTTATAAATTGATCCAAATAATTTAACATTTGGTCGAGAACTCTGAAACGTATCACAACATCCACCCATCTTTACTGTATCAATTAATAAAAAATCAAAGAAAATGAAATCAATACTTATCCTCTTTATGATCCTTGGAAACGCAATCCTGGGATATTCAAGCGACAAATCCGATTCTACCAAAATGATCAAATTTGTGGTGTACGATCAGGAAAAACACAGCTTCATCAATGCCGCTGAAATCGAGCTCATCGTCAATGAGCAGAAACTCACCAACATGACAGATGAATACGGCTATGCTTATTTTTTGGTACCTAAAGCAGATTTGGCCAGTCTTAAAGTACAAATGGTCGGATACAAAGATTTTGCCGTCAATATTGAGCTGGTGGACAAAGCCGTTTGCTTTATAGGTTTGAGTAAAAACCGTACAGAATATTATATCCTATAAAGTTTTTAGTTTTCAAACACCGGGAAGTGTTTTAATCAGTCTTGCGGGAACGCCTACAATTAAACTGTTGTCCGGAAAGCTTTTGGTCACTACGCTTCCTGCCCCTACGACGCAGGCTTTGCCGAGTTTCACACCGTGTAAAATAACAACATGGGCTCCCAAAAAACTACCTTCCCCGATATGAATGGATGCAGTTTGACGAGAATAAGTTTTTGATCTGGGAACCGTTCCCAAATCAATGTGTGTCATCAACATGGAGTGCGCTCCGATCCCCACCCTATCTTCTAAAAAAATGCGGTTTGTCAAATCAAAAAAAGCGCCGGCACCAATCACACAATGATGCCCAATGTGGAGCCTCGAAAGATCTCCTGTGGATTGTTCATCTTCATAAACATTGTCCAGATGAATCGCTCCCTTAAAGTGTACCATATTTCCACAAAATCCACCAAACGATCTGATTAAAAATGGGATTTGCCATTTAAAGCAATTTCTGAAAGTACCTGATATTACCTCCTTTCCAAAGAGTGTTATCTTGATTCTGATAATCCATAAATGAACGGCAGAATAGATCGTTTTTGCAAGTAGTTTGGCGTGCTCTTTCATATTTTTCCGGCACCCCGTTAAACATCATCTCTGGTCACCCTGGTGACTCCGCTGAGTTTTGACAACGATTGGATCACCCTGTTGACCTGATCCTTGTTTTGAACCAATATTCCAAGTTTTCCTTCGAATGTCCCTTCATTCCCCTGGATGCTAAAAGACTTGATGTTGACCCCGAGCCCTGAAGAAATCAAGTGTGACAATCTTTCAATGACTCCAGGCCCTTCATCAATACCTTCTATAAAGAGCTGTACCACATAATTGCTACCCGTCAATTTTGTCCATTCTGCTTTAAGGATCCTATACCCATAATTGGCCATTAGATGCTCTGCATTGGGACAATTGACCCTGTGTATTTTCATACCTGCATTGGAGGTAATATAGGCAAATACATCATCGTCCTGTACAGGATTACAACAAGAGGCCAGACTGTATTGAAATTTGTCTGCAGGCTCTCCGTTGATTAACAACCTACCTGGCAGCAATACCGGGGCCTTGTCAGCCGGTGCCGATTTTCCTTCCTGAGCATCGGATCTTTCCTCTGTTCTGGTCGGCACCAGTTTAGACCCTTCCAGTTCAAACTGCCGGATGATTTCGGTCCAGGACAAATGTCCTCCTGCCAGGGCTACAAATAATTCCAGCTTATTTTTAAAACCGAGTGTCTTCAAGATGATCTCCAGATTGTCATCCAGGTTAATTTTGAGACCTTTGAATTTTCTTTCCAGTATTTCTCTTCCATCCTCTGCCTGCATTTTATAATCTTCCTTAAGGGAGGATCTGATTTTTGATTTGGCCTTGCCGGTGGTCACAATTTGAAGCCAATCTTCAGTAGGCTTTTGTTTGGGGTTTGTAATCACAGTAACCTGATCGCCACTTTGAAGCAAATAACCCAATGGCACCAATTTATTGTTGATTTTACAAGCGCTGGCCCGGCTCCCTACATCTGAGTGTATGCTAAATGCAAAATCAAGTGCGGTCGCTCCTTTGGGCAATACCTTCATTTCACCTTTTGGGGTGTACACATATACTTCCTCTCCATACAAATTGGATTTAAAATCGCTGAGGAATTCAATGGCATCGTTGTGTGGTGTCTCCAGCATGTCTTTGATGCTGTCAAACCAATGGTCATAAATACCGTGAATATTGGCAATGCCTTTGTATTTCCAATGCGAGGCATATCCCTTTTCAGCAATATCGTCCATTCGCTCACTGCGAATCTGAATTTCGACATATCTGCCATCCGAACCTATGACGGTGGTGTGCAATGATTCATAACCATTGGATTTTGGCGTGGTAATCCAATCCCTGAGCCTTTCCGGTATGGGTTTGTGGACATCGGTAACAATGGAATAAATTTGCCAGCAGCTTGATTTTTCCAATTCCTTTGGCACATTGATGACAATCCGAACGGCCAGCAAATCAAATATTTCATCAAAATTAACCTTCTTTGTTTTGATCTTGTTGGCAATCGAAGAAATCGCTTTTGGCCTGCCAAATATGCGATAAGGGATTCCCAATTGACTCAATTTTGCCTTCAATGGTTTGATAAACTCGCTGATGTATTTATTGCGTTCCTTTTGCGTCTCGCTCAACTTCTTGATGATCTCCCGATACAGATCTGGTTCAGTAATTTTGGTACAGATGTCCAGGTATTCAGACTTCAAATTGTATAGGCCGAGACGATGGGCCAAAGGGGCATAAATATAAGAGGTTTCAGCTGCGATTTTAAGTTGCTTGTGTTTGGGCATTCCATCGATCGTCCTGAGGTTGTGCAGGCGATCTGCCATTTTGATTAAAACGACCCTTACATCATCTACCAAAGTACTTAGAACCTTCTTAAAATTTTCAGCCTGAGGAGACTCAACATTGTAGAGTCCGTCCAATTTGGTAAGCCCGTCAACAATTTTCGAAATTCTGGGGCCAAACTTCTGCTGAACCATTTCAATGGTTGCGGGTGTGTCTTCCACCACATCATGCAGAATGGCTGAAATCACAGACTTGTAGCCCAGTCCCATTTCTTCAAAACAGATTCGGGCCACTTCCAAAGGATGCGTTATGTAGGGTTCTCCGGATTTCCTTCTTTGATTGGCGTGAAAGGCAAGGGCAAATTCAAAAGCCAATCTGATCTCTTTTTTCTCATCGACATGAAGAACAGCTTTGTGCAAGCACCTCAGCAAACGCCGATAGGCACTCCTTATCAGAGCCATGTCTTCGGCCGGCCATGGAAATACCTGAGGGAGAATAAAAGCGCTCATCATGGAATTCATTTAACAAACATACAAATTTGATTCCAGGTTTCAAAAAAAGATTCTTTACCCCCTTTGCACCATAAGATGATTAAACAATAAATTAACATAAATGATAATATATATTATATTTATTTACAATACAATAATTTAAAATATAAAATTTTCTTGGATGTTCTTCCAATAATCCAGCCAATATTAGCAACCATTTCTAGAGAAGACATTAACTTTGCGCTCCTTATTGCGGATGTGGTGAAATTGGCAGACACGCTAGACTTAGGATCTAGTGCCGAAAGGTGTGTGGGTTCGACCCCCTCCATCCGCACTTATTGAATTCGCTGTGTGAACCTTTTGTCCGGTTTTCTTATTTTCTAATATCTAAAATCCTTATGCACATTAATTTTAGCCCTTTGGGCAATAATCATGGTATCCTCAGTATTCAACTGGAGGAAATGGATCTTGCTCCGGCAGTCAAAGAACGCCTGAAGACCGTCCGCAAAACAGCACATTTGAAAGGATTTAGACAGGGCACCGTGCCAGAATCAGTGATTCAGAAAATGTATGGCCAGGCCATCAAAGACGAAGTGGTTCAAAAAATGCTCAACGATCAAATTCAAAAATACCAGGAAGATCACAAACGCAGATTTATTGGAGATCTGCTTCCTGCTTCTGAAAATCTGGAACAAGATTTAAAAAACAATTTGTATCAATTTGAGGTGGGTTTAAGCCCCGAATTTGACCTGTCCGCCAGTTTGTCCGCCACTGTAGTTCCGGATTATCAAATCTCCATACCTGACTCCTTGGTTGAAGAAGAGTTGGAGCAAATGAAAGAGCGTTACGGACCGCAAGAATCCATTTTGACAGACCAGGTTCAGGAAAAAGACCTGGTGACTATAAAAGCCACACAAACGGCTGATCCCAACACAACACCGGAAGAATTCCAAACTGTTTTTGATGTGTTGCTCGATGAAAATTGCCATCCTTCTCTGCTTACAAAATTGCTTGGACAATCCAATGGCTTTGCATTTGTGCACTCCATCCAAGAAGTGGAAAACAATCTCGACGAACAAGCCATCCGAAAATACCTGCTAAAGCTTCCTTCAGACGACCAAAGGGTTTTTGCGCATGAGTTCAAAATGGAACTGATTGACATCAAAAGAAAAAAACGGGCAGAACTGAATGAAGAGTTTTTCAAAACCCTGTATGGCCCAGATGCCAATTATGAATCAGAGGAAGATTTCAGGACCAAGGTAAGAGAAGAAATCAAACAATACTACGCCAGGGAATGTGACAAAATACTCGAAATCAAGTTGACCAAAGAATTATTTTCAAAACTCAATCCTGAATATCCGGATGCTTTTTTGAAAAAATGGCTGAAGTCAGAATTCAAAGAATGGTCAGAAAAAAAAGAGAATGTTTTTGACCACGATCTCTACCATTTTAAAGAGGGTTTGACCTGGCAAATGATTCGGGAAAAAGTCGCTGCAGAACAAAATTTTCAGGTCACAGAACAGGATGTTTACCTGAGCTGGATCAATGATTTCAGATCTCAATACCCTGCTTTTAATTTGCCAGTGGAGCAATGGATATCCATGGCAGAGCGGGCACTAAAAGACAAAGAAAAATTCAGATCGGCTTATATGAATTTGATTGATCAGCGCTGTTTTGAATGGTTGAAATCACAAATCGCAAAAGAAACCAAAGAAATTAATCTGGAGGAATTCAAAGAAATCGTGAAACAACTCAACAGCCATGCCGACCATTTTCATGAAGAAGATCATCACGAACACACGCAGGACCAAATTGCAGCGGAAAACAAATCGGCCTGATGTTTTTTAGATTATACAGCTTGATTAAAATAAAAAAATAAATATGTTTTCTAAGGACGAGTTTAAGAAATATGCGGTCAAACACCGTGGTATGTCGAGCATGCATCTTGAAAAATACATGTCAGAAACTGCACCGGACATCAATGCCTTCACTCCTACGGTCATTGAAGAAAGACAGATGAACATTGTCGGAATGGATGTCTTTTCCAGACTGATGATGGATCGCATTATCTTCATGGGGGTGCCCGTGAATGATTATGTGGCCAATGTCATTCAGGCCCAATTGTTGTTTTTGGATTCAGTGGATGCCAGACGAGACATTCAGATGTACATCAACAGTCCGGGGGGATCCGTGATCGATGGCCTTGGCATTTATGACACCATGCAATATGTCAATCCTGACGTAGCCACCATTTGCACCGGGCTTGCAGCCTCCATGGGTGCCGTATTGTTGTGCGCCGGCGTCAAAGGAAAGAGAACCTGTCTCAGACACAGTAAAGTAATGATCCATCAACCTTCCGGTGGAATGCAAGGTCAATTTAAAGACATGGAAATCTCGTACAACCTGATTAAAACCATGAAATCCGAACTGTATGAAATCATGGCCCTGCACACGGGTCAGACCAAAGAAAAAATTGAAGATGATTGCGACAGGGACAATTGGATGTCAGCAGAAGAAGCAAAAAACTACGGTTTGGTAGATGAAGTATTAGTGCGTACCAAGACTAAATAAAATGGCCAAATCCTCTGATAAAATCTTTTGTTCTTTTTGCGGAAAAGAAAATAAAGAGGTCATCGTCATGGTCCAGGGCGAAGAAGTAGCCATCTGTGATCAATGCGTTATACAGGCTTCGCAGATCGTCAACAAGGAGATCGAACAATCGGATCATTCCAGACAAAAAGACAAATTCTCGCTTCCCAAAGATTTTACCCCGAAAAAAATAAAGGAATTTTTGGACGAGTATGTCATTGGCCAGGAATTGGCCAAGCGAACTTTGTCCGTGGCGGTGTACAATCACTACAAGCGGTTGAGTCTCCCAAAATCCAATGATCTTGAGATTGAGAAATCCAATGTACTATTTATTGGCCCTACGGGTTCCGGTAAAACCCTGATGGCAAAAACCCTGGCCAAATTGTTGGACGTGCCATTTGCCATTGTCGACGCCACCGCTTTTACGGAAGCGGGTTATGTGGGAGAAGATGTAGAAGGAATGTTGAGCAGACTGTTGCAAAATTGCAATTACGACATAGAAAAAGCCCAGCGCGGAATCATCTACATCGATGAGATGGATAAGATCGCCCGCAAATCAGAGAATCCATCCATTACCAGAGATGTGTCCGGAGAAGGCGTGCAACAGGCACTGCTCAAAATGCTGGAGGGTGCAGAAGTCAACGTTCCTCCACAAGGAGGTCGCAAACATCCGGAGCAGCCTTTTTTGAAAGTAAATACCACCAACATCCTTTTTATTTGTGGTGGCGCCTTTGATGGTTTGGAAAAAGTCATATCCAGAAGACTCAATACCTCGGTGATCGGTTATCAAAATTCCGGGATCCAAGAAATAGAAAAGGAAAATTTATTGTCCAAGGTCAGCCACCAGGATCTCAAAAAATTTGGTCTCATTCCTGAATTGCTGGGGAGGTTGCCCGTACTGGCCTATCTGGAAGAATTGGATCGGCAGGCTTACATGGATATTTTAACCAAACCCAAAAATGCGCTGATCAAGCAGTACTCGAGGTTGATGGCCATCGATCACATCGAACTGGTTTTTAAACAAGATGCTTTTGAATTGATGGCAGACTATGCGATCGATCATAAACTGGGTGCAAGAGGTCTGCGAACCATCTGCGAATCCATTTTGAAGGACAGCATGTTTGACCTGCCCGGCAGCAATAAAAACCAAAAACTGGTCATCGACAGAGATTTCGTACAAAAGCAATTGAAAAAAACCGAAACTCTTAAAAACGCTTCCTAAGTTTTAATTTGTAACTAACTATATATTAATAATCTTATTAATATATATGAACTGACGGCCTTTTCCGCTTGTTTGAATAATTTGTTGTCATTCGATTATGTTAATTTTTGTAATTTGCCAACAAATATTTTCATTTCAAACAACAAAATCTAATTTTTATGAATGCAATCACAGGACTAGGTAAGTACATTTATGCGATCCCCATGCTCGTTTTTGGCGTTTTCCATTTTATGGGAGCGAATGACATGGCCGGGATGGCGCCATTTGGAGGAGTGACCACCATTTACATTGTAGGGCTGTGTCTTATTTTGGCAGCAGTCAGCATATTTATCGGAAAGTACGACAAATTGGCAACGGTCCTATTGGCCTTAATGCTGTTTTTGTTTGCCTTTATCATGTGGTTTTCAGGCTTTACGGCTCAGGAACAACCCGCAACATCGATGTTTTTAAAAGATCTGGGTCTTGCCGGAGCAGCATTGATGTATGCCCATAGCAGCTCTAGAGACAATGCCATCATTGGTTAAAAAGTTTTCATATTAAATACCATAGGGGGTAGCTTTACAGCTCCCCTTTTTTATTTGTTTCTTTGTGCATGAGATTGGCACTTCAAATACAATTTGACGGAACCCAGTATGCAGGTTGGCAAAAACAAGCACAGGACCTCAGTGTACAACAAAAACTGGAAGAGGTTTTCAAATATTTATGCCAAGTTGACCTCCCGGTGACCGGATGCGGAAGGACCGATGCAGGCGTGCATGCGAAGCAGTTTATGTGTCATCTGGATCTTCCCGGCGAACAAGTCGAAAGAATCAGCACAGAAACCCTCAACAGACTTTTACCGGGAGATATTTCTGTGGATTCGATGTGGATCACACCCGATGCATTCAACTCAAGATTTGATGCCCATCACCGCAAATACATTTACCGGATCTCTTATATCAAAAATCCATTCAAAAGGATTGATCATTTCTACTACCGGGCGGCAGAAAATCTGGATTTAATCCACCAGGAGGAATTGAGCGATGTTTTACTTCAATTAAAAGATTTTAAATCCTTTGCAAAGTCAAATTCCGGCCTTGATCATTTTATCTGTCATTTAACAGAATGCCGGTGGAAAAAAACAGAACACGGCATTGAGTTTCACATTGCCGCCAACCGATTTGTACGGGGAATGGTGAGGTTGGTCGTTGGTACTTTTCTAAATTTGGCCCAAGAAAAAATCAGTCTTTCGGGCATTCAAGAAGCCATTCAATCCGGACTCCCGATACCCAAGGCATGGAGTGTTCCGGCCTGCGGATTAACTTTGGAAGAAGTAACTTACCCGAAAGAAATAAGAAATGATTGGAGAGAACTTAAATAAGATTGGATTAATTTATAATCACCGGTAGATTCAGTTAGCACAGTATAAAATTTGTAAAACAAACATTGGATATTGGCTATTTAGTTTCGCTTCGTTTTATGAGCGATCTTCGCATGCCCTTGTTTTTAGTCCGACAATGCATGCAATTCCAATGATTCAAGTCTGTTCACTGGTATTGTTCATTGTCTGCCAACTGAGTACAGCTGCAATGGCTCCGGCTGTCGGAGCAAGCAGGTAAATCCAAAGTGTCCCAATGTTGCCTGAAACGACAGCAGGTGCTAAACTCCGCACAGGGTTCATAGATGCCCCGCAAATCGGTCCTGCAAACATTGCCTCCAAACCCACTGTGGCACCTATAGCTATTCCTGCTGAGAGCCTATGTTCCTTGGATCCTTGCGACACATTGAGAATCACCATCATCAGGAGATAAGTTAAAATAAATTCCAGCACAAATGACTGGGTTGAACTCCCTGCTGGAATGGTTGCGCCAAGAAGAAAGTTGGAAGGGAAAAGAAATTTCAAAATTCCGGTCGCCAAAAACGCTCCTGCAATTTGCGCGATGATGTATGGTAAAATATATTTTGTGTCAAAACGCTTTGCGATCGCAAAAGCTAAAGTCACAGCAGGGTTTATGTGTGCTCCCAATATGTTGCCGAATGCGTAAATCATTGCTAGTACGATTTGGCCAAAGGTAGAAGCCACTCCGACATGTCCGATTGATCCATTGGTTTGTTCGTTGATTACAAGTGCGCCAGTTCCACAAAAGACAAGTCCGAATGTTCCAATAAACTCAGCTGCATACTTTCTCATTTGGTACTGTGTATATTGATAAAATTCTGTACGGATTGCTTAATTTTATTTCTCACCTCTCTGGTCTTGGCCAATCTTTCTTCATGCGATCCTGTAAAGGAAGAAGGATCTTCAAAAGACCAATTTATTTTCTCAAAAAGTCCTGGGAAAACCGGACAGCGTTCTGATGCTTTGGCATCGCACACTGTAATCAGGTAATCAAATATTTTTCCCTCATTGAAAAACTCAAACACATCTTTCGTTGCATTATTAGAAATATCAATGTCCTCTTCCCTCATTACTTCAATCGCAAGTCGATTGAGTTTGCCGGGCTCAAGTCCCGCACTTTCTACATGAAACCGATCCCCTCCAAGCTTCTTCAGGTATGCTTCTGCCATTTGACTTCTTGCAGAATTGTGAACACAGAGGAATAGCACTTTAGGCGTCATTTTTATTTTTTTGCAAATTTGCAAATAAGAATTCTCAGTCTGTATTACCAAATTGTTAATCTACGATGAATCCCACCTTTTCTGCTTTTAGTTTTGGCGATAATAGTCATTGACCTTGTGTCATTTCAATGTCTTAAAGTAAATGTTCCGGGAATGTGCAAAAAGCAACTTTCACCGATAGAACGTATTTAATGTCTCTTCGAGGATTCATGAAGGCTGAGATTTCTTTGATTTTGCAGTCTGGTACAAATGCTCCATTGAAAATAAGAGGTTCGAGTTAATAACTGAATATAATATGCCGATTCTGCACCACTGTTGATGTCTGCATACCGTTGGTTCTATATTGTCAAGCATAGCTTGTTGGAGCTAGCTCTACTTTTGTCTGTCATAAAGTGAATTTTTCAAATGTTCGCCCGTTAAACTTGAAAGCACCATTTTCATGTGTTCCAAGCCAAATGTCGCCCTTGTTGTCTTTGAACAAGCAAAAAACTGGAATGTCATTTCCATCCACTTGAACTGGATGGTGTTTTATTTGATCTCCGTCCACTTTCCAAACACCGTTTAAGTAAGTGGCGATCCAAATGTTGTTGTTGTTATCTCTTATGATTGATAAATACTCATTCAAGCCGCTCTCTTCTTTACCGTCCAAATTACCAATACTTTTTATACGGTCATAGAAGAGTGTATGGTCCTTCATGCTTTTTGCAATAGTTGGTTTGCTGTAAATGTCATACTTAAATTCTGTGTTAAACCAAAAATATCCGTCTTTATCTTCAATCATTGAACGAACACCATTGGATGGCCCATAATGAAGTTCGTTCACATCAGTTTCAGTAATCCAGTCAAATTTTGAGCCATCGTAGCGGAATACGCCTAAGGCTGCTGTGCCGAACCAAATATTCCCCTTGCTGTCTTTGTAAGTGCAATAAACTGAATATGGGTTGGACGAGTTTGGATGTTTTTGAATCCACTCCTCGCCAATCTTAATTGTAGGTAGTTTTAGCTTATGCAAAATAGTATCATCATATCGATAGAAACATTGTACCTCTGTAAAATTTTTAAACCAGATGTCATTTTCTGATAAACTCCAATTACCTATATCTCCAATCGTTTCTTGTATGATTGAAAGATGATTACCGTTGTATTTGACGATTCCTTTAGCGGTGTTAAAGTAGATATTTCCCTGCTTATCTTCTTTAATTTCTTCAACTCTGTTGGAGGGTAATCCGTGTTCTGTGGTGAAATGAATGATTTTTACACCGTCATATTTATACAGTCCATCCTGCCAACTGCCAAACCAATAATTGTCTTTCTTGTCCTGATAAATAACCATAATGTTACAACTCAGCTCATTGACAGTATTGCCTGAAAACAATGGTTCCGTTCGTTTCGCTGAACCAATGTGCTGTGTGTTGTTCTGTCCATTGCAGGATGTCAAATGAGTCAGAATACTTATGAAGAGGATCCAGTTAAATTTCATGCTTCGACTGTTAAAGTTTTGCTTTGGCGTCATAGATTAACCGATAAGATTTGTGTTTCTGCAATCTGAGGAATAAGACAAATAAAAAGCTATCGCATTATTATCTTAAGCCCTCACTGCTTAACCTTGTCTCTTAACAACGAACAAAAATAATAAAATACCATTACTATTTAGACCCAATTCCCATATTACAGAAACATGATGTTGTGGCAGATGATGTAACACGATACTATTCGCCTAAGCAGTATGTCAGCCCCTTCATAAATCCGGGAATTGCGGCGTCCAAGTGTCCAAAGTTGCTGTATTCTGCTTTCTTTATTTTCAGTCCTTTGTATAGCCGTTCCGTAATTTGTTGCTCAAATGCGTCCAGGATGCCCTTCGATTCATCGTCTGTCATGTCCTCACTACCCATACTTATATATAATTTTAAAGGTATGTCTTCGGACAGTTTGTCCAAATTTTTCTCCATTTGAAATAAATACCTATGGTTATAGTGTAAGCTGGGACTTGCCGAAACCATGTTATTTATCAAGAACGAGTTTTCTTCAATAGATTTGAATGCGTAGAACAAAGTGAAATAAGCACCGAGAGAGTGTCCGAAAAGTACTGATCTGTCAATGTCAATATTGAACTCTTTTGTCAACTTAGGAATTAATTCCTGGTCAATAAACTTTTTGAATTTGTCAGCACCGCCACTCAAATTCATTTTATATTCCGGAATAGCGGTCGAGTAGCTGTAGTCCCTTGACTGCAAAGAATCCATTGTCATAATATCCTTGTAGCCTATTCCTACCACAATGGATTTTGGAATCAGCCCTATAAACGTGTTAAACTTCAATTCTGAAACGGTCGATTCGAAAAATGCATTTGCATCAAGAATTAGAATCAATGGGTATTTTTCCATCGAGTCCATCCCGTATCCTTGGGGAGTCATTTTAAAAAGTCTAAAGCTGTCCTGGATATGTTGTGAATACATATTTTCACTGGTCGGTTCTGAATAATACTTTGAGAATTCGGTCAGCGAGTTGTCACTGATCTGTGTTTTATCAATTTGTCCACAGAAAACAAAGATCATGGCGAGAACAAATCCAGTTAGTAAATTTTTCAAGGTTTCGGCTGGTTTTACATCGATGAGATGTCAACGTTGTCCGATTGGATTAATTCTCCTGAAGTCAGCAAATATTACGAAGCAGAAAATGTTGGACGGCATGAACCAGCATCGGCACAGACAGGAGAATTTTTCTAAAACACATAGATAGATCCGTCTATAAAGACTCACTAAATACTGAAAGTTCCACTTTGGGGAGCTTGCCTTGTCTTGTAGGGAAAAATTAGGTATTAACAACCATTGAATTGAATTTGGTCCGTGGTAATCGCAGAAACGAAAGTAAGTCTCCTATTTGCGACATGTCTGTGTACCATTCAAATTTCTATTAGCCCTTAGATTATATTTCATCGGTTTGAGAGGTGATATATCCCTGTGTTTAAATCTATCTTCGGGTTATCCTTACCAGCCAATTTAATACTCAACCCAAAGTGGAGTTCCATCTTCCCATTTGTTGTGTGTGATCCGAATGTGTTCTTTAGTTGTAAGGTTAAAGGCTACAATTTCCCCGTACATCTGGGGTGAAAATATTATGGGCTGTATTAACGCTTGCTCATCGTTAATGCCATAAGCTTCAGTTGTGTAAATAATCCACTCTCCATCCGGTGAAAAATGAGCATGTGCATTTTGCCCCTGGCCCATTGAAACCATCGTAGGTTCTGTCCAGGTATTATCAGGAGTTAAATTCATCAGGAAAATGTCCATCGTTTTATATTCGCCTGCTTTTCTTAACCTATCGGAGGAAAAAACAATCTTGTCGCCCTGTATTGAAATAGAAGGAAAATTATCTCGATGCGCATCATGGGTCAGGTTAATGATTTCACCACCAATCTGTAAGTAAATGTCAAAATCTCCACTGCGCCCGCTTCTAAATACCATCTTGCCATTTTCACTAATGTCAGCGAATCCATCATTAAAAGGTGAGTCCGCCAGCTTGGCGACATTCTTAGTTTCAAAATCATATTTCCAGATATCTCCCTGAGTGCCCGCATTTCCTCTAAAACTTCCCGTGGTGAATATAAAAGATTTACCATCGTGCAATATTTTACTATCCAATACGCGAAAGTTTGCCGGGTTGGTATTCGATTCTTTTTCCAAACTGAACAATGGCATCTTCTCTCCGGTCAGATAGTCAACTTGATAAAAATGAATGCTTGAGTGTACAAATTGATTTATAAAAGCCGAACAAGCCAATGAAAAAATAGATAGACCAATGAACAGCCAGCAATATAATTTTGCTACCCGATAAGTTTCCTTTGCGGAATGTTGCAACAGCCTCGACTTTTTGTATTGCCACCACGCCAATAAACTCAACACAAGGGTGAGCGCACCCATCGTTACACGAATAGTTAGTACGGGCATGGGATTGATTGTATCCACAAAAAGAAAAACAGCACCCGTTACCACTCCAAAAATCACAGTGAGCAAACTAAAAAACAGATACCTCCAAAATGAAATCAACTTTCTGTGTACAATACCTAAAACAATACCCAAAAGAAACAACACGACCATTAACACAGGCAGCAAAAACATGCTATATCCCAGTGGCTTAAATACACCAAAGAAACTTTGAATGTCTGAAGCATCATAGAAGAGTAAGGTATTCCCTTTTTGTGGGGGCGCTACAAATGCTCTTCTTAAACCAAATGCTTGCACTTTTTGATTGGCAAATACCAGGGTGTCTGGAAGTTTTGCAAGAGCATCTCCGTCAAAACCAAATTTACCGGGCGCACCCAGACTTGGTGCATACTTTCCTCCATGAAATACGATGGTTCCGTTGGGATGAATATTCACATTAAACATCAGATCCAAGTTTTGCAAAAACAGTGGACTAGCTATCTTCGTTTTTACATCATATAACATAATTTTAAAATCACGTTCACTTTGCCAAGTTGTGAAAGCGACCTTACCATTGGCGACATACTGAGGAGAAACGGCCGGACCTGAAAAATCGATGAGTTGCTTTTGATCCAAGCCATTTGCATTCATTTCAAAAATTGAATTGAAGCCGGCGCGTCCGCTATAAAAAACAATCCTGGTCCCATCATCAGACCACTGAGGACTACCATCCCAGAATTCTGAATCAGTCAGCCGCTTTAGGTTGTTACCTGAATCATCCACAGAATAAATATCTCCGATGCGCTGGCGTGCGAACGAGAATCGCGGATGTGGAATAATTTCATGACCTCTGTCGCTACTAAAGGCAATCCTTTTTCCATCCGGCGAAAAGGCAGGACGGAAATCTCCACCGGAATTATTGGTGATGTTCACTGCCATTGAAACATCCTGGATTGAATCAGGCATGAATGGCATAAGATAGATTTCTGAGTTTCCTTCATGAGAGCCTACAAAAGCCAGTTTACTGCCATCAGGGGAGAATGCAGCTTGATCCTGTAAAGAGCTGCTATTGATAAGTAACGCTGCTGACTGATTACCATCAACGGATTGCACATATAATTTTGGCACGCCGGAACGTTCTGAGGTAAATACCACCCATTTTCCATCTGGACTGATTACAGCATCATAGTCTAACGAAGGGTGGTCAGTGAATTTTTCAAAACTCTTTCCCTGATCTTTTGAAATATAAATATCCCAATCCTGCGGACTAAAAGTGGAGTAGAAAATTCGGCCGGCTGTTTGGCTGATGCTACTTGTGCAAGAAAAAAATAAGAGAAGTATAGAAAAGTATATTTGCTTATTCATATTACTAAAATTGCTTAAAGTCAACCATCGATATCAGTTAACACGTCTTTGTCCAGGAATCCTTCCAATTGTTGCCAAGGGATACCTGACTTGCGAAATTCGAAAATATCCGAACAAAGTGAGAAAATATTTTACTGAAATATCGAAAGTCGCATGTTAGCGAAGGTCAACAACATAAGGAAGGCATCCATCATATAACATGTGACATCGGCTGGTCTTCTTTGGGAAGATGCGGATCGAATATGGGTATCTTGCACAATGCTTTGCTCTTAATTAGTTGCAGGATTATGAGGGCTTAAAAATGGAGAGCGGCGAAATACTAGGCCCGACATGCTCCTCAACTGTTCACCGGGGCTACACTAAGTTAAGAAACCAATTTGATTCATCAGCACCGAACCACGCAATTAAATAAACACAGTGTTGGCAACTATAGATATCTTAATTCTATCTTTTTAAAACATCATTCTCAATAATCATCCGGTATTTTTGTGGGTTTTCAAAAATACAATTGTGTCCGGCCCTATCAAAAGTGAACCATTGTTTTTCCGGAGCTTTTAGAGAATCATAATAAGACTTTGCAACTGAAAACTCGGTTTGATGGTCATATTCTCCTTGAAGTATATAAACAGGTATTTTCCATTCTGGAACATCTCTTAATAAGTTAACGTTTGCGCAAGTAGGCCACAATAATTCAAAGGCAGGTGATTTATTTTCAGCGCCCGGAATAAATAGTCCTAATTTGGATTCAAATGATGTTCCGTTATCTATTAAGAATTCTAAGATACTCTGCTGTTGCTCCTGGTCTCCTGGCGGTGGTAGAGGACTATACATTCGACCAATCACTCTCTCAACATTAACCGCAACTATCATTTCCTCATTTGTTTTGTATGGGGGTCGCCCAATTGATTTCAGTCTGCTAACTGATATAGTATCATTGGCTTCTTTGGCCTTTTGCAGGACAAAATCGTATGAAATCTGCTCTGATAATGTTTGATTGCCCATTTGTCCAATACCAACGTATGCAAAGAAAAGTTCTGGTCTTTTTTGTACCATAAAAGCACTAACGGTTGTGCCCCACGAGGTACCCTCAATATAAATTTTTTCCTTTTTAAATTGCTCCCTTAAATAGTTTGTTACAGTAATTCCATCGTCAACAATTTGTTGTAGCGTTATTGTAGAATCAGGAATTTCTGATGAGTAGGCTGTCCCTGAGCCACGTTGGTCCCAGTAACATACTACAAATAAATCTTCCAGGTCAGTGTTTAATAGGCGCGAGAGGAATGGTATATGGGAATTTCCCGGACCCCCATGAACTTTTAAAAGAACAGGGTTGTTAACGTTTTTACCTCGGATAGTTAATCGTTGTGGTACGCCATTAATTATTTTATCTTCATGAAGAGCAATACTATTAGGTAGTACTTTTCCTTCTAAATCTTTAAAAGGTTCTTGTTGACCATTGCTATTGAATCGAATTATTAAAACCAGCGATACCAACAGGATAATAATTACTCCTACAAAGTAGAGAAAGAATTTTCCAATTTTCTCTATGACTCTTATGATTTTCATGCCTCAATTTTTTCTGAGCTCTATTATCGTTTTAATCTACTGTTGCCAAGGATTAGGCCAAACGAAGGCAGAGGTTTGGAAGATTGCCGTCATAGCCATTGTTGGTGGGTTATTTCTATTTATTCCTTCTTTCAATCAGAGTGTTTTTGTAACTCTTTTAAATAGTTTTTCCGAACAATACTCAACACCAATCCAGGAATTATTCTGAATAGGGTTGCAATTAAACGTCCTTGCTTAGGAGCAATAATTATCTCTTCATTTGATTTGACTTTATCAAGGACATGCTTAGCGAATTTATCAACTGGATAAGGCTTACCTAATTTGCTCACATAGTCTCTAAGGCTATTCCTTTGGGAAATATAACTTAAATCATTCGGGCCTGTTGAATCTATCAGCGGAGTTTCAATCGCTGCAGGGCATAAAACATTTATTTGAACACCATGTTCTTTAGCTTCAATTCTCAAACCCCTTGATAAACCAACAATCGCATATTTGGTCATGGAGTAGTCCACCATGAGCGGAGCAGGCAATAGTCCAGCAATAGAAGCTGTATTGACTATACAACCCATACCTTGCTTCACCATTATAGGATAGGCGGCCGCAATTCCGTTCATAACACCTTTGATATTTATATCAATTATTCTGTCGAAATGTTCAACGCCCAGTTCATGCATTTCTCCACAAATACCAATGCCTGCATTATTGAACAGAAAATCAAGACTACCGAAATTAGCAACAACTTGGTCTACGAGAATTTTAATTCCATTTGCGTTGCGGACATCCAATAAAATGGGATATGCATTGGTTCCGAGCTCTGCGGAAGCACTTTTCACTCCTTCTTCATTAATATCTGTCAACCAAACTTTTGCTCCCCGCGCAATTAGTTCCTTAGAAATTGCAAGACCTATCCCTGAGCCTGCACCAGTAACAATTGCTGTCTTATTTTTATATGTAAACATTCTTTCCATTTGTTCCCTTTTAACGCGCACTAACGGATACCACACTTGCGAAGATAGAAAAAATACTAACAAAGCGAGGTGATTTTTTGCATATATTCACAAGTTAAAATTTGTTCGATGGTATAGACAGTATGAACAATATCCATCCTATAACATGTGAACTAGTCAGGCCTTCGTAGTGCAAGATGCCGATCGTAGGGAGATCTCTTGCACAGCGGTAGGATAATGGTCCTGTGGTGGAATTAGGGGCACAAAACTGACAATACATCATCCCCAAAGCCTAGGGGATGGATGCAAGGTAGGATATTCAAAAAACCACAGCCTGCCCTGTCAAAGCGGCATCACTCCTTCTAAGGCAAAATCGGTGCTGCAAGCTGTTCGGTCTCGATAAGATGATCAAAGGAGGCTGCTTTCTCCTATATGAATATTGCAGAATTGTCAAAATGAATGCGTTTTTCAATATTAGATAAAAACAGAATTGGTTCATTTGAGAATATTGCAGTACCGTTCAGTTTCTTGTAGGCACTTTTAAAAACATAGATAAAGTTAAAAGGATTTCTGACGATACTTTATAACTTTCTTTTCCAGTAGGCCTTTTGGATTGTTTTTGCCATGTAAAATCCATGTGGATGTCCACCCAGTGGAAGTAAATGATAGATTTCCTCCGAGTTTTTCTTGACACTGCTTGGGTCATTTGAAGTAGCCATCAACTAGGAATCTATTTGTTGTAAAGCAGAAAGTGGATTTGCGTAAAATCTCTAGAAATTTGCAGCAATAATCGATGGATAACCTCTCTAGTCACTATAAAAAATCTATATTTATCTATCAAATCATCAATTCCTTCTAGTTGTAGTTGTGAAATTGACTTCATATTTAGACTCGTGCCATCATTTTTAAACTCCATAAATTTCTTTCTATAAATCATCGTTAAGAAATAATGATATTCATGTGCAATCAGGCCGACAGGATCTGCCAATTCATAATAAAGTTTTAAATCAATAGCCAGACTTTTCTCAGAGGCGTTTGCGTCTGGCTGAAATACTCCAAAATAAATGAATGGTTGAAAAGTTAGTGAATTCAAATCGCTAGGTAAAACTTATTTGCCTTACTCACAATCTTTCTTTGCAAGTTGCTTTTAGCTAAGTTCCTCCTAAATATTTGTAGTTTAGGCTTATCGGAATAAGTAGAAAGTATTTGCATAAAAATAAAGGCATTGAAATTAGCTAATTTTAACAGACCGTCCATCTCTGACTTCAATTTTGGTGATAAAGCCATCACCATCATCTATTGAATGGTATTTCTCTGGCACCAATTCTCGTATAACTTATAGTACCCTGTTGAAAAAAGATAATCCCAATCCGTTTCTGTAAACTTTTCATTTGAAATATTCTCAGCAATAACCCAAAACGCAGCCACGCTTGAGAAATCCATATTTTGTTTAATGAGCTGCTGTGCAATTGTATAATTATGCAGAATTAATAATTGTAGTACTACGAATGCTCTTCATATTTAAAATACCTAGATACTTTTTAACTTAGTAATTTAGTGAATAGTATTTCAACTGTCTAATTACTGTTTCGTGGCTTAAAGAAGTAACAGTTTAGAAGTACGAAGTGTCATCTTACCGCAAATGATTATTAGGTACACAAATGTTTGAAGAACCGCTGTACAGGGCATTTCTTCTAATCCCTTGTTATCTTATTTGATACTCATGCTATCAAACTGCTTCTACAAAATACATATCAATCTCCCCTTTATTCT
Source organism: Saprospiraceae bacterium (assembly GCA_016715965.1). NCBI lineage: Bacteria > Pseudomonadati > Bacteroidota > Saprospiria > Saprospirales > Saprospiraceae > Saprospiraceae bacterium. The sequence continues at coordinate 103,640 of JADJXG010000001.1, forward strand.
TCGCTTGAATTTTTCCGCGATGTGTGCATTTGAATTTATCTTTCACTAATTCATACGTTCTGCCGCTAATGTTTATATTTCCGGCTTCACCGCTTGATTCCATGCGCGCAGCTATATTTACCGTATCTCCCCAGATGTCGTAAGCGAATTTTTTTACACCCACAATTCCTGCTACCACAGGTCCGGTGTGAATACCGATTCTGATTTCAAAAACTACCTTGCCTTCATTTTTCCGTTGCTGAAAATGTTCGAGCATAAATTTTCGAATTTCAATAGCTGCCTTTACAACATCTTCCGCATGTGTCTTATTAGATAAAGGCAAACCGCCTGCACACATGTAGGCATCGCCAATGGTTTTTATTTTTTCGATGTTGTGTTTAGTGATGATGTAATCAAATGCCTTGAAGCATGTATCTATTTCCGCAACCAGTTCTGCAGGTGTGAGTTTTTCAGAAATTTGTGTAAACCCTTTGAAGTCGGTAAACATTACAGTGACTTCATCAAAATGTTTTGCATCAGCGCTGCCTTTATCTTTTAATTCTTCAGCAACTTCTCCTGGTAGAATGTTCAGCAGCAACTCATCGCTGCGTTTGCGCGCTTTGGAAATTTTATTCCGCTGTCGGTAAACAACCAATAAGAAGATTAATGCGCCTGCGAGCGTAGCAGCAATAGAATTGCGAATGGTGCGTTGAAGAATGTCTTTCTTTTCCTGATCGGCTTTGGCTTGAGCTTCTTTCTTGTCAAATTCATATTGCAGCTGATTTTGCAGAAGCTTCTTGGTGATATCGTCATTATAAATACTGTCGCGGATTTTTACATAATTATAATGATTCAGGTAAGCACTTTTCCAGTTACCCTGCAAACTGTCGAAAAGCTGAAGTCCGTTTAAATAGTCGGAAAGCAATTCGCGTGAATCGAGCGCATTACCATAGCGTGCTGCTGAATCCAAAGTAGCCCTGGCCTGTTGAGGCTTATTGAGGCGCACATAACAAATACCCAGTTTACTATACAGTGTTGCAAGAAGATATGCTGCCTTAACTTCACTATAATATTCAATGGCAAGTTGGTAGAACCTGGCAGCTTCTGCATAATTGTTTTGCCTGAAATAAACATCGGCCTGCAAACTGCGTGCATCCCCCATCTGGATCTTATCATTTATCATTTTTCCTTACTCAAAGGCGGTCTGAATTTGTTTAACAGCTTCATTGTAATTTTTAAGATTCATAAATGTATTTGCCAGCTTGAGAAAAATGCCGGAAAGGTTCACATAGTCTCCATTCTTCTCAAGGGTTGACAGCCCTTTTGTTAAATAGTATATGGCTTCTTTGTTTTTATCCAGTTTCAAATAATCGCCAGCCAGATTGCCGGAAGCTATGGCAGCGCCATAATCATCATTTATCGACTCAAAAGTACTTAAAGCCGCCAAGTTTGCTTCTGATGACTCAATATAATTTCCCTGGTGAGAGTGAACCCATGATATTAACATATAGGTTTCTGCCAGTCTCTCCTCTTCATGAATCTGTTGGTATATATCTTTTACTTTTTCAAAATACATTAATGCCTCCGGAAAATTTCCGCCATCAGCATAGTCCTGGCCGATGTTACTGCAGGCTTGAGCGAATTTCTTCGGATCTTTTTTTTCATCTACCAGCCTGAGTGCTTCAAAATGATACTTTTATGCCAAATCCCAATTACCCAATTTCCAATACACCCGCCCCGAAGCTACTTTTATTTTAAAAACATCAAAATCTAATTTTTCGGATAAACTGATAGCCGGCAGCACGTATTTCTCAGGGTCATCGGAAGGAATTATGGTGAACTGATAAAGAAGTTTGCGATATAGTTTTACCTTATTCGTATCGTCATTCGTCTTGTTTATTCTTGCAATGAGAGAGTCGATTTTCGCAATCTGCGCAAAGCAGTTAATAGTGGACCATGTAAAGTTAAAAGTTAAAAACAATAGAAATATATTTTTCATAAATTATGTTCCTACAAAATACATATCAATCTCTACTTTATTCCTGGCCTAAGGATGCATATTCGCTAATGGCCACTGGCTTTGGGCCGTTACAATGGCTTAAAGCCATTGTTCGGGGATTTGCCGAAGGCATCTATCTCCGATGGCACAAAGTCAGTGCCCGTTCGAGGGAATGCCGAAGGCATTTCCTCAACGGTTCCCATCTTTACCAAGTCAGGGGTTTTAACCACTGAACTACCTACAAAGAACAGAACTGCAAATTTACTACTTTACCGTCCTACGAAGCACAAAACCCCTGCTTGGGTTTAGTTGATGTAATGCCTTCGCCCTTCTTTTTCAGTGGTGTTTTGTCTTGTCATACTGTATCAAATTCTTTTGGATAAACAACTGTTCCAGATATGTTTTTAAGTCCGTCAGTTGCCAATTCAATTGCCATAAAAACATTTGAAGGAACGTCAAAAGGTGGTTTGATATTCCATTTTTCGGCTGGTTCAAATCCGAACTTTGGATAATAATGTTCGTGACCCAAAACGATTACAGATTTGAAACCTAATTCTTTTGCTACTTCAAATCCTTTTTTGATTAGTTGTCCGCCTATTCCACTTTTTTGAAGTTCAGGTTTAACAGCCATAGGCGCAAGACCCAGACTTTCGTTCAGGTTTCCTTTGGCGTCTTAAATGTTGATTTTAGTGAACAAAATATGTCCAACCATTTCATTGTCAAAAATTGCTACAATTGAAAGTTCTGGAACAAAAACTGTCTTATTTTTTCTTAAAGATTCCACCAATTTTGCTTCGTTATCCTGTTTGAAAGCTGTACGATTAACTTCAAAAACTTCTGTAAAGTCGTCTTGTGTTTCTTGTCTGAATATTATTGTTTGCTTCATTTTTTCATCATTGGGCAGTGTCGTCTTTTAGGGTGAGGCACAACAGGCACTGACTTTGGGCTGTAACACTGGCTTTAAGCCATTGTTCAGGGATATTGCCGAAGGCATCTATCTCCGATGACATAAAGTCATACTCTGTTCGAGGGAATGCCGAAGGCATTTCCTCGAAAGTTGAGTGCAGACGCAGCACGACCATTTACGGGGGTTCTGCACACTATTACTTGTAATAGTTTAGACTTAATCTGACAGTTAGTGATTAATTTTAAGTTGTCAAAAATAATTAATTAACCACTAAACTGTCAGAAAATGAAATTAGAAACAAAATTAATCAAAACTAAATTGGGATTAGTCCATTTAGCAGAAAAATTGGGAAATGTATCTCAAGCTTGTAAAATAATGGGGTATTCCAGGGATAGTTTTTACAGGATTAAAGAGATGTATGACACAGGAGGCGAAATGGCCTTAATCGAAGTCAGCAGGAGCAAACCACTGGTCAAGAATCGAGTGGCTCCCGAAGTAGAGAAAGCAGTTGTTGATATGGCTATTGACAATCCAGCTTTTGGACAAGTAAGGGTTGCAAATGAGCTTGTTAAGAGAGGAATATTTGTATCCCCTTGTGGAGTTCGTTGTGTTTGGTTGAGGCACGATCTGGAGACCTTCCAAAAGAGATTAAAGGCCCTCGAAGCCAAAGTGGCCCAGGATGGAATAATTCTTACAGAAGCCCAAGTTGTAGCCTTGGAGCGTAAGAAAGAAAAATTGGAATCTCAAGGTGAAATTGAAACATATCATCCGGGCTATCTGGGAGCTCAGGATACTTATTATATTGGCAATATCAAAGGCGTTGGTCGTATCTATCAACAAACCTACATTGACACTTACTCTAAGGTAGTTCTGGCAAAAATCTATGATCGTAAAAATGCTCTTGTAGCAGCCGATTTGCTAAACGATAAAGTCCTGCCATTTTATGAACATGAGCAAATCAGGCTACTCAGGATACTGACCGATCGTGGCACGGAATACTGTGGAAAAAGAGAATATCATGAGTACGAACTTTATCTGAGTTTGGAGGATATTGAACATACTAAGATCAAAGCACGACACCCACAGACTAATGGTATCTGTGAAAGATTCCACCGCACCATTCAAAATGAATTTTATGCCATTACCTTCCGTAAAAAGTTATACAAATCTATTGAAGAGCTACAGGCTGACTTGGAGGATTGGCTACATTACTATAATTCGGACAGACCTCATTCCGGAAAATATTGCTTTGGCAAAACTCCTATGCAAACTCACATCGAGTCAAAAAATATTGCAATTGATAAAATGTTAGAAACTCATTTTGAATAAAGAAGATCATGAATAGAGTAATTCAACGCGTAAACGTCAACAAACTAAATTGTGGAGTAAATGTCAAGAGTTCCGAAGGAACTTGCCTCGCTCTTGACTTTTACGGAACAATTGTTACTTTTGTTGAAGCGTTGGATTATTCTTTTTTATCGCCAACTGTCAGATCAAGTCTAGGTTATTACACATAATGGGATTTAAAGGGTGGCTACGTGGCATACATCATTCTGTCGATCATCTTCAAGCATATATTGATGAATACACCTATAGATACAATAGACATTTTATGACTGGAGACATTTTTGAAAACTTGATGGCACGAATGGTCAAACATAAGCCAGCTTTTTACAAAATGCTTAAAGTAAGTTAAATGCCTAATTCAGTAATTTAATTTACATGGAGATTTCATAATAGTAATTATAAAGTGTATTGATCCCCACCTACCTTGTGAATTATGATGTGTTCGGTGGACTTATGTATTCACCCGCTGTGTTATTGCTGTCAAGGCCTTTGAAGTTATAGAACTGTGAGACAAAGATAAGGCTTGTAAAAAAAAAAAAAAAAAAAAAAACGAACTATATGTTAATTGTTGTTAATAATATGATAACATTTAAATTTTATTTGCTAAATAATACTTTAATTGACTCAATTAACGATGAAAGTTTTAGTTGTTCCATATTTCCAATTTAATAACTTAGCTTAACGCCTTTTGTCCACCATCTCTCTGAAGTGGTCCAAGAAAATGGTACACAAATCTAACTTAAATTTGTGTTATGGATCAATCAAAGACAAACAATCGGAGGAGGAGGTACGATACCGAGTTTAAGCTTAATGCCATTCATTTGCTCGAATCCGGGAAGAACGCTAGCGAATTAGCTGATTCTCTTGGCGTTAGTAAGCAAATGCTTTACAATTGGCGTAGTCAAATCAGGATTACCAGGAATGCTTCCGTCCAGCCAGGAACAAATAATCCTTATACTGAACTTGAACAGCTCCGTAAGAAATTAAGGGATGTTGAAATGGAAAGGGATATTTTAAAAAAAGCCTTGAACATTTTCAGCCGGCAGACATGAAACCAAAAGCTGAATTTATCCAGAGTCTAAGCGGTGTGTATCCTACTAACAAGCTTTGCAAGATGATGAATATTCCAAGGAATACTTTGTATCATTTTATCCACAGGAGGGATTCTCCCACTAAACATTTGGGATTAAGAGACCGAATAAAATCCGTATTTGACTCTCATATGAATAGGTATGGAAGTCGTAGAATTAAAATGGAATTAGCCGTAAAATATTCAAAAAATGTTAGCCGCCATTTGATTCGCAAATGTATGAAGGAACAAAATTTGAAAGCAATCCAGCCAAAGAGTTTTGTTCCAAAAACAACTGATTCCACCGGGACCAAATTTCCTGCACCCAATTTACTTCTTGATTTTGGAAAGGCGCAAAAACCAAATGAAGTATGGGTTGGTGACATTACCTACATTCCTTTAAAGAATGGCCAATGGGCCTATCTTTCAACTTGGATTGATACTTATTTGCATAAAGTAGTGGGCTGGGATGTTCAGACTCATATGAGAAGCGAACTGGTTATTTCAGCCTTCAATAAAGCAAAACTGAAATGCATCCAAAATAAATTAAGTGTGATTGTCCATTCTGACCGAGGAACGCAGTACTCTAGTAAAGATTTCAAAAATGCCATTAAAGGAAATAGACAAAGTATGACTCGCAAAAACGAAGTTTATGACAACGCAATTGCCGAATCATTTTTCTCAAGGCTCAAATGCGAATGCATTAGAGGTACTGTATTTGATGATTTGGATCAATTAAGATTCACTCTGTTTGAATACATAGATGGCTATTACAACACAATCAGAAGGCATTCATCCATTCAATACTATACACCCTTAGAATTTGAAAATATTTATTATTCGAAAAATCAATTCACTCATTGCAACTAATATGGAAACAAAACATGACTTTGCATTTTTACCCTTAGACGAGGACCAAGCTTATTGCTCCCAAAATGTCAAGAGTTCCGCCGACCTCTTTATTCTGTATTCTTCCGGCGGAACTCGACTTGCTCTTGACATTTTGGGAGCAATGCTTATCTTTGTCGCAGGGGTAAAATGTGTACTAATTTTATTTTTTAACTAAATTAGATCAGTGTCCCATTTATTGGTACCATGTCACTCAAGTCGGCTTGGGGTGAAATAAACAGCAATCGAAATGATTCCTATTAAAGCTGTCACATTCCATTTACCATACTTTTACTAATACTAAAAGAAGGATTTAATCCTAAAAAACAATTATAAAAAATATTAACCGGAAAATTATCTTTTTCCTTTTATCCTACTTTTTGTCGCGCAAAAAGTACCAAAAACGCAGCCTTTCTAAAAGGCGGCGCTTTATCTTGTATCTAGTTTTCATTAACTGCAATTCTTGATACCATCACTGGTGGGCAGATTTTGGGTGCTGGATTTTGTCGTTACTAAATTCTCTTTTTCCGATCAGTAAATTATTTAATCGCCTCACTGATAGTTTTCTGAGTAACGACAAAATAAGGCACACAACAGTACCCTACATGACGTAAATATCTCTCGGATATTCATTCAATTCATTTATATTTCATCTCCAAAATCTGCCTGTTTGGGGCCGCTGGTTTAGAAAGTCTCTTCTATGTATCGGGGATACATATCAAACCTGCATTTCAAAATAACGCCGTTGGAGTCAACTCCGTGGAGTTTACTAGGCTGAAAGCGTTACTGCGATTTTCAAATTATTTCCATTTCCTCTATGTGATCTTTTTGCATTCATGCCTGCTCACACACATCAAGCGTGATTGGGGGTTCGGCTAACTAAAAAAATTGATCAAAGGATCCCACACAAAGATCTGTATGAATATCCACACAACAAATGAGTAAGGTAAAATACTAAACTTATACCTTTGTCTATAAGCATTTTCTAATTTCCCGATTTTTACATTGATCCGATGAGAATCAAATTGCAATTAAAATACTTCTGATCATTATAGCAGATCATCAAGGAGACGTAATATGCAGCTATTGGGCTTTTGCCGAAAGCAAAATCACAGCAGACAAGCTTAATTTTATCGCTATTTCGATTGAATAACAAATTTTCAAAAAACTGTTTGGTTTAAGGTCGAATGTTCATGCAGAAAAAGAATATTTCTGTTCATTGTTGTTCCCACGCAATCGATAGGCACAAACCTGAAGCAGGTCCTTTAATTAAACTCTTCCCCGCCTTAGGTCAATGCCGAATGAATCAACAAACAAAAATCTATTAAAGCACTGGATCCAATACAAGTTCCGGATGGACTCTTGTGTTCTGATCTACTCCTTCTTTATCCATGTCTTCAATCTTATGCGCTTTGTCTTTAACCCTCCACATTCTAGTCACGATGAAGTAGGCCAACGGAATTACCCCACCAAAAAAGAAGACCGATGCTCCGATTCCCCTCATCCAGGTCAGTGAATTAAAAATACCATAATCCACGAAGTCTTTTGATCTGCCAAACCAAAGACCGTTTTCCACCACCGCCTTGAATTGGATGGAGCCGGCCGGAAACAAATCCAACAGCACCATGAGCATCAATCCTGCATTGATGGACCAAAAAGAAAAATTGATCAATTTTTTATTCCAGTAATCCGATTTGATCATCAGTCTGGAGGCAAATAACAAGGCTGCGATCGAAATATTCCCATACACTCCCATCAATGCGGCGTGTGCGTGGTTGACGGTGAGATAAGTACCGTGCTCAAAATAATTCATGATCGGGAGATTGATGATAATCCCCAAAACACCGGCACCAAAAAAATTCCAAAAATTGACCGCGATAAGAAATAAGAAAACTTCATTAAAACCAAAATCGCTGCCCAGGGATTTGTGTTCAACTTCACCGACAGCTATTTTGGGCATGTTCTTAAATCTCCAGGCTTCTACGGTAAGGAGAATAAGTGGAACAAATTGCAAAGTAGAAAAAACACTTCCCAAAGCCATGGTGGCAACGGGTTTGGCGTTCCAATAAAAATTATGTGAGATACCCAGGAGTCCGGTTCCTAAAAACAACAATGTGGCAAAGTACACCACCCTGATCGCTGCTTGCTTGCTGACCAATCCCATCAATACCATCAGGTAACTGACGATGACCGTTATAAAAACTTCAAAGAATGCCTCCACCCACATGTGGATCACCATCCATCTCCAGAAATCTGCAATGACAAAATTGGTTTCAGGTTTGGCCACAAAGCCTGAGAGAAATAACAAGGGAATTCCAATGACGGAATACATGATCCATTTTGGCAGGGTCCAGGTCTCCCCTTTAACAAACGATGGTTTTAATCCTCTGTAAACCACCACTGCCCATAAAATAAAAATACCCATCAAAAGTATTTGGTAAACTCTTCCAAAATCCACAAATTCCCAACCCTGATGACCCCACCATCGCCACCATTGTCCCAACAAACCCAAAGGGCCCAAAACCATTCCTGTCAACGAACCGGCCACCAAAACAAACAAGGCCCAGAACAAGACATTGATCAGCTTCAATTGACCCGGAATCTCCTTTTTGGAAAGGATGGGCAAGATGAAAATGGAAGAAGCGATCCAGCAAGTCGAAATCCAATACAAAGAGAGCATCAAATGCCAGCTTCTGGAGATCGTCACCGGAAAATCAGTGATGTGAATCCCGATATAACCAAGCCAATTGATAAAATCATTGATGGTCACCAAACCGCTGCTCACTTGTAGAAAAAACAATAAGATCGCCACGAAAAAAAACTTGTAGGTGGCTTTTTGTGTGGCCGTGGGTTTAAAGCCTGCGACCCTGTCCAGGGTAAATAAATCCCTCACCGGCGGTTTAAAAAATTTATTGGGGAGCTGATTGTATTGTCCAATATAATAAAGCACGATGCCGCACATCAGGACAAAAGCCAAAAGACCCAATACACTCCACAAGATCACCGGAGAAGTTGGCGTATTACCCGAACCCGGATCATAAGGCCAATTGTGGGTATAACTAAAATTGGACCCGGGCCTCTCTGCGACACATACCCATGCACCCCAGTAAAAAAAACTCGCCAGATTTTCGACTTCTGTGCGGTCTTTAATGTATTCCTTAGGCGGAAATCCTTTTCCTTCATTTTTGTCGATGTAAATGTCAGTGTAGTATTTCTTTAGTTCAGCCAATGCATAAGTTTGAGCCGGATTTAAGGGCACCAGATTTTCTTCCTTTGAGTAATTGTTTTTTTTCAATTCCTGCCTGACCTGCTCCTCCATTTGTTTTCTTTCAAATTCAGTCGGCGGCTTGCCAGCCCTGGTTGAAAATTCCTTCTGATAAAAATCAAGCATGTACACCGAAATTAAATGCAAAGCTTCTGCTGTAAAATCAGGACCTCTCTGCGCACCGTCCCCAAAATAACTGCCGTATTCCATCAGGGCGTATTTATGAAATACTTCCTGTCCCTCTTCGATGGTTTTTTGATCGATCAGGGTCTTGCCATTCTCATCTTTAAAACCCGTCATTGGGGGAGCATCAATGTAGGTTTGGAATCCAATCATACCGACACCCAGCAAGCTGATGACCAAAATAAAGGTCAATGGAGCCCACCAATTTTTGGTGTTCATGAAGTAATCTATTTTATTTGGCAAGCTCTTGCCGTTTTCACTTTTCATAAATACTTATTTTTCGATCAAACAAAAACCTAAAAATTCATTTTGGCCATTTGAAATACTTCGCACAAATATTTTCGTCAGTAAGTCCGATTTTAAAAATCATTCAGTAAACCATTAAAAATGGAAGAAAAAAAAAATTAGCCAGTCCGACATTCATTTATTAGCTCCTTCATACATCTTAATGTAAATAGATGCATTCAACCGGTTCAAACATTCTTTATTTGCGCCAGGGCAGTTCAAGCACCTTTTTGCCGGCATAATATCCGATCCTCAATCCTTCATCGCTGTCCATTCTAAAATGCACTCCCAATGGAAGTCGTGAATAGCCATTTTCTGCAGCGGCTTCGTGAAAGGAACTGTAATATCTGGGAGCTCCGATAAATTCGAATCGGTGCACATGACAATTATCCGTAAAGCTCCGGTTGTTGCCAAAAATATCGGTCAGTATGGATGCAGCTGAACCCGCAAAACAAGCGTGTCCGGAAGGATACGCGGGAAATTCCGGAGTTAAACTTTTAATATTGGCGTAAGGAGCGTTTAAAATGGTGGTCCAGGAAGGATCCATCAGTCGACGAATATAATCAATGGGTCTGATGACATTGTAAATGTATTTTGAATTCCAGACCGCAATGGAAGCGTCAGCCATGGCCATACCCAATTTGGCATAGAGTTCGACGGCCTTGTCCAGGCTGATCTTATCCGCAATCACCATTTGATTGGCAATCGCCACTTGCCTGGCAGCAGGTTCAAAAGTCAGTTCGAAAATATCATCGCTCCAGAATTCTGCAATCCAGCGATCTTCGAAACTGGCATTTTGGGCCAGCAATTTAGTCTCAGTCGCTTGCTGAAAAAATCTGGAATTGGGGTCTTCACTATACGGTATTGGCGGTTTGGCAATCAATTCTGACTGGCTAAGGGCAAATGGCCTGACCTGTCCCCAATAGGGAAACAAAGCCCTCGTAAAATCCGGGAAAGTGGGTTGCCATAATTTTTCACCATTGGGCCCCACTGCCGGTGGTACATAACTGGAAGGTCTTGGATTTTTGTAGGCTTCGTGACCGGCAAGATCGGTAGCACTATAGCGGTAAACCTCTTCAGCGACCAATTTGCCAAATGTCTTAGATCTTTTTAAGACGTCTTCGGCCTGCTCAAGCAGAAACTGATTTTCAAATTTGGCCTCCAATTGGTCGATCTTGATGTAATCGGAGGATTTGATGTGGGGATAAAATAGTTTAAAGGATGTTGAAAAAGCTGCGTTCGCGCAAGCGGGCCAATAATAGGATGCGCTCTGGTCAATGACCGGAAGATTTAAATTTGGATATACGGTCCTGAGGCTTTTGTATTCAGGCATCCCTGGCAAGACTGATTCATAGGCAGCCATTCCAACATAAGCCATCATTCTGGCGGCAGCAGGAGGACGATAACCTGGTGAAAACCGATCGATTTCCAACATCAATTGGTACCAGGTCAGGGGAACTTCAGCACTGAATTCGTTTGTAGGTAATTGGGTAGTGTTCGGATCGGTCACATTATCTTTACGGCAGGAGACCAGCAAAACAAAACCGGAAATGATCAACCAAAAACACAGTTTTAGAGAAAGGGATAATTTTTTCATAAAGGCGTGATTTAATTTAAATAATTAAGGACAAATATATCTTCATTTATGAATTCGGTCCAAATATTTTCAATGGTATTTAAATATTTTTTTTTAAATAATATATAATGTTTACTAAAACAACAGAATATGCATTACGGGCGATCATCTATTTGGCCAAGCACAGCGATCTTAATCACAAGATTGGCATAGCGTCGGTGGCGGAAGCAATTGATGCGCCCAAATCTTTTACGGCAAAAATTCTTCAGAAATTGACCAAAGACAATTTCCCGGTTTCCTCTATTCCCGGACCCAATGGAGGTTTGTTCATGACCCACGAAGGAAAAAATACAACTGTTCTGCAGGTACTGGTACTCTTGAATGAGGACCACGTAATCAATAAATGTGTTTTGGGTTTGCAGGAATGCTCTGAAATAACTCCCTGCCCCATGCATTCCAGGTATAAGCTCATCAAACCTTTGCTGCAGGATATGTTTAACACCAAAACCATTGGAGAATTGGCTCAGGAATTGGCAGACCACCGCATCACCTTAAACAATACAATTGTTCAAAAAAAGAAAGAGCGGAAACGAAATCAAACGCTCAGCAATAACCAATAGAAAAACTATCTTCTATCGGTGAATTCATCTTTTCAAGAGGGTCAGCTGCTTTTATAAAATCACACATTTGTCATTGGTGCAATACCGATCTCCCAAAACATCCTCTCCTAGGCTGACATGGGTGGTTTGACCAATTTTATCCAATAGTTCTACATATCGCTCCCTCGAAATGGCTTCATAGGGCATTTGGGCATAGGCCAATTTTTCTAATCTTGGCAGAAAGCTGATCGACTTTAAATCATATCGGTAAAAATCCAAAACTGTTTTGATTTGTCGGGCTTCATCCGATTTAAAGCTTACCGTTGAAGACACTTGATTGTCCGACCAGTACTTTTGCAGAAAGGCAGCCAAAGCTACTTGTTCCCATACAGTCACTTCCTCCAGATTTCTTCCCGGATTGTGAATGGGAAAAGAAACCACCCAGGAGCTGGGATCCACAAAATCCGGCTCCATCTCAAAGCCAGCAGATTTTAAAATTGGGAGCAAGTGAGAATCCGAAGCCATTCGAATTCTTCTGATGTAATAACTGAATTCCGGAAAATGGCAACCCGGATTGACTCCTGCCAGTAGACTGACTGTTCCACTTGGTTTGACGCTGGTGGTTTTAATGCTCTTCGGAACACAAAGCCAGGATGAATAGATCAGATCCCAGTCCTGAATAATCTGATAGCCATTGACCAGCCATTTGCGCAAGGTTTCGAGGCTGTGTTTTTCCAAAAAATTGGTGATTCCGGAAACAGAGGTACCAATTCTTCTATTCCTTTTCTGCACCCTGTTTGTTTCGGCCCATGTGGTATTGACGAGGGTGGCCGTTTTACCCAATAAATATGCAAACTTTAAGGTGCGAAAGAAATCTTCTTTGGAATCCGCACGAGAAGGAAAGGTCTCTACCAGGCAACACAATTCATAGCTTTCCAAAGTTTGTTCTCCACAAGGATTGGTGCCTTCAGCTTTTATGTCCTTGTGGTCTGGAGGGGCACACATTCTGGAATAAGCCCTAATGTTGTCCATAAAAATATAACCCGGTTCTCCATTTTTTACCGTCTGAGCCACTGATTCGGTCAAGTCAGAGTCCATGTCTGCAATAATGCTGTTGTTGGATGTCCAGCCATAAGCAGCCCGATAGGCCATACTACCTTCATAATCCTGTTTTTCAGAATTCCACTGATAATCTTTTAGGCTTTCATATTCTCTGTTGGATGCAGGGCCCAGAGCAATCTGAGCTGTTCGCCTGACATTACCTGCCACCACACATTGCCCAATTAAATTCATAATGTCCACAATATTGGTGATATTAATGGGCCGGCCATCCATGGATTCCAATAATCTAAAAATCTGCCGGTGCAATTCCTTCAAAGGTCCGGAGCCTGAAGATTTACCACCAAATCCTTTAATGGGCTCGCCTGCTTTTCTGATGTGTGAATAATCGAAATGAACGCTCTTGGTCTTTTCGCCTGAAAAATGCTTTGAAAAAAACGAATTCAATAGCAACTTCAAACTTTCCACCCAGCCCTCTCTGGAGTCGGGGATCTGATAATCCATGACATCCTCCGAAGAAGGGACATGCACCACAAGCTCCCCTGCTCCTTTGACGTCAAATCCAACTCCAACACCCACCATGCTCATGTCCATCATGAAGGCAAATGGTTTTACAGCGTTTTCCGGGGACTCGGAAATGGACGAGGTGGAAACAAAAGCGCAATTGAACAAAGCCTGTCCTATTCTTTTGGTATGGACCAATTCGGTGCCCAGGGCCCACAACATTCTACCCGGAGGCAGAAACTTCATTTTAAACATCCGGTCGTACATTTCTTCTGCAGAGGCCTGTGCTTTGGCTTCATTCCAACCCAGTTGGTTAAAAAGGATATGCTCCATTTGGATGCTGTAGGCGCCTTCCACCACCCTTCGCACGGTCTCAAACCAGGCCTCCTTGGTGCCGTCTGGTTTTATTCGGGAGTAGGTCCTGTAATAAGTCACCATACCCAGTCCGTTGAATCCGAATTCAGGATTCATGTGTCTGTATTTATCCACAAATGAATCGGAAAGCTTAAATATTAACATATAATATATTTGTATTTTATTGTTATATAATTTTTTACACCATTAATATAAAGACTTTTGAATCCTTTAATTGGGCAAATATATTAAGATAATTAAATATACAATTTTTTCATCATATTAAAATGAACCGAATGAAGCAGATCCAAGAATAAAAAACACAAAATACATTTATTATTGTATTGTTATAGAGCTATTTAAACATATATATTATATATTATATAAATTCAGATTAAAAAATATTTTAAAAATAGTTTGTCTGGTGAACTTTAAAAGATATTTTTGTCTTTTATTTTAAATACATGAAAACTTTACGAATTATTCTTTGCCTCTGTGGAATCCTGTTCCGGCAATTTCTCATGGGCCAATTTGATTCCACCACCTCTTCGCTTACTCCAGCCGGACCTCTACGAGGTTTTCACGCAGGAATCGTGCAACCCATTTTGAGCGTCCACAAAGGCAATCTAAACTGGCATGACCGGTTCGACCTGTACTCCATCGGGTTTCCATTTGGCTTTACCCTAAATACCGGAGGGAGATTGCTGTTTGATTTTGAGCTGGTGCCATTTGTACAACCCTTCCTGCTGTCGGAGCAATCCTATCAGGTGCATCTGTTGATTCATCCCGGTGTTTTGCTTCCCTTAACCAAGGGCTGGACCCTGGGACTAAGAGCGGCATTCGAGGCCGGGGCTAATCAATTTGGCTTTACGCCACTGCTAAACAAAGGATTTAAGATAAAATCCGGGCAAGTATTGTATATTGAATTGGTGTTACCTGCCAGATTTGGCCCTCAAAAGGAGGCATGTTATACACAGGTCGCAGGATTGCATGTGGGGATTGGGTTTTAAAGAACTGGGATATTTTGCCCATGACGAGTGAAGAGCTTGTTTGTGATGGATATTACCTCTTTAGTTTGATAATGGATGCCGGAATTGAAAGTAGTTCGATTCAGTCCATCGAGGATATAACCATTTCCAAATGCCAAACGCAGAAATTATGACGCCTTTGGCGTCACAAGTTTTGCCGCATGCGTCACATCGCGGAGTTTATAACGATTAGGCTTAGCTCTGCATTTCCACATTTCTACATTTCTACATTTCTACATTTTCACATTTTCACATTTTCACATTTCCACATTTTCACATTTTCACATTTTCACATTTTCAAATTTTCAAATTTAATTCCATCCAAAGCTCATTGCCCATTCTGGCGGGGATGCTATTGTTGCAGGGCTCCATTTTTCGAATGTGAAAAAAGGGTTCGAACAAGGCCTTGTATTCTTCTGCTGTGCCTCCGAATGGAGGACCTTCCGCATTAAAATGACTGGCGAACAAGAGGCCCACCAATTTTCCACGGGAGCCAAGCAGTGAAGCAGATTTTTTGACATAGGATTCGCGGAGAACGGGATCCAAGGCACAAAAAAAGGTCTGCTCCAGAATCAGATCGTAATTGCCTTCGTGGGAGAAAAAATCATCACAAACCACTTTGATCCCATCCCATCCACCAAATCTTTCGGATAGTGTTTTGCAGGCAGTCGGAGAAATGTCCAATAAAGTAATGTTATGAAAACCCAGTTCGTACAAGGCATTAGCTTCATACGCATTTCCACAGCCCGGGATTAAAATGCTGTCCGAGTGGTCAGGATATTGCTTCATATACTCCACGAGGGGTGTGGAGGGGTATCCGATGTCCCAGCCTGTCTGGCCTTCTTCCCAACGCTTGTCCCAAAAATTTTTATCTAAGCCCATGGATTCAATCTATTCCAAATTAAAATCCAAAAGTATTTTGAATTCTGCACTCACAGCTGTTCAAATTATTTTTTTAGAAAAACAATTTCCAAGTTTTTGTCAACGTTGCTAAAAAACATAGTAAAAGCCCGCCTTGAAAGAAATAGATCATCCAATGGACGCAAAGAAAAACGCGCAAGGAACTTAAGGCCGATTCTACACAATCATTTTCTTTCATTCACATAACGCTTGTGTCTTCACCGCGCTGCGCTTGAATTTCCAATTTCACTAAAAATCAAATTTCCACGTTTCCACATGGCGCTGAAGCAGAATTTAGTACGCTGCAAGCGCACCCTACGCGGAGTTTATTACGCTTCAAGCGTAGCTGCGGTTATCACAATTCCCCATTTTCATATTTCCACATTTTCTACTGTACAATCACCAAAGGTTCTGTTTTCTGATGGTTCCCATTTTGAACCCTGATGTAATAATTCCCCGGCGGATAATTGTCATTCTGGAGTGACAGCTGGTGATGACCGGCTTCCATTTTAGCTGTACAAATATTTTTGACCATCCTTCCCAAAGGATCGATCAAATGAACCGTCGTATAAGCTGCATTGGGAAGGTGAACATGGATCTGAGTCCTTTCCATCATTGGATTCGGAGCAGCCACGATGCTGAGTTGTGCATCCAAATTTTGATAGTCGTCCAGCGAGGTCGTGGTGCATTCATTTTTGATTAAAGGAAGCGATTGAAAGTTCTTAAAAAGAATTTTATCGACCACATCTTGCTTGAGGCAAAACCAATCCTTTAATACCGATGAATAGACCGATCTGAAATCGTATTGCATGGGAAGATTGTCATCAAATGTCGCATTCTGAGGTATGGTTGGGTTCGCTCCGATAATACCGGACTGAACCTTGGAGCCAAACATAAATAAAGGGGCGGCAGCGCCATGATCGGTTCCATTGCTGTCATTGGACTTGACCCTTCTGCCAAATTCTGAAAAAGTCATTCCCAATACGCGCTGATCCAAACTCATTGCTTCCAAATCCCTTTGGAAGGCAAATATGGCCTCTGACAACAAACCCAATAAATTAGCATGTGCTCCGGTTCTTTTGTCGGAAGCTACGACCTGATCCGCGTGGGTGTCAAAACCTCCCAATTCCACCAAATACAGCCTGCTTTTGAGACCGCCCTTGATGATGCGGGCAATCAGTTTGAGGATATCTGCTAGATAATTGCCTGCCGGATAATTTCCGACATTGGTCCCCCTCAAAAAACTCGCCACCAAAGCGTCTGCATAAGATTTGGACTGCCTTGCAATGGTACGTATGTAAGTCAGTTCCTTCCCCAAAGGGGTATTGGGTGCCGGATCGTCAATGCGGGTGGGCCAGGCTCCGAAAATATCCGGATTGGATAGATTCATGGACATCTGTGCATTGGGACCGAGAAACAGCAAGGGCAAATTGCCTCCCACTTGAACGGCCAGCGGATCGGGATTGCTTGCATTCGGATAATCCAGCGGATAGCCGGGAAATTCCTCGTGCAGATATCTTCCCACCCAACCCGTATCGATGTATTTTTCAGAATCGCTCGCGCTGGTCCAGATATCGGTGGATCTGAAATGCGAAAAATTGGGATTGGGGTATCCAACATTTTGTACGATATTTAATTTCCCTTCATTGAACAGGGTTCTTAAGCCGGTCATGGCAGGATGCAAACCCGTATTGCTTACTCCATTAAGTCTCAGGATGGAATTTTCAGGAAGCACGACCTTTTCTCTGGCAGCCACCAATTTGCCATACTGATCAATGGGAATCACCGTATTGATTCCGTCATTACCACCATTCAAAAAAATAAGCACCATCACATGGTCTGTCTCAACAGAGGGGTTCAGCATGCTGTGCAGCCAGCTGTTGGTGCTGTGCGCTTGAAGAGGAATACCATTTACCATGGCAGGAACAGCTACACCTGCTGCTGCGGCATTTCGCAAAAATTTACGACGTTTCATTCAACAACAATTTTATGGGTTAAGATAAATGATATTCTGCCTGACTCAATATTTCCTTGTACAATGCATTCAATCGAATGGTCACCGTATTTTTCAAGGCGGGATCGTTTGGATTGGCAATGTATTCCAGCCATATATCTGTCCAATAGGATTCATTTGGAAGTCCCGCAATTAAATTGGATTTTAGAAAATCAATGGATTTATCAGATATGCTGTAATTGTATAATAATTCTACAGAGTCTTTCACCAATTGGGTGGCGTCTTCCGGCTTTGACAGGGCGGAGGCAAAGCCTATGGTATTCAGCTTCAAACTTACTCCATTGTATTCGATCCCACGGGTGCTGGTAGCCGTTTCTGAGACATTGTTCCTGCTTGCCAGAGTGTC
Source organism: Saprospiraceae bacterium (assembly GCA_016715965.1). NCBI lineage: Bacteria > Pseudomonadati > Bacteroidota > Saprospiria > Saprospirales > Saprospiraceae > Saprospiraceae bacterium. Next base: position 121,942 of record JADJXG010000001.1, read on the forward strand.
TGCATTGATCCAAATTTCATGATACTGAGGAAACTGATACCAGGCCTGCCATCCTGAAACCAATGGCGGATCTCCAAGATTCAATCCCTGATACGCAGATTCTAAAGTGACGGCGCCCCAGCCGTAGTACAAATTTTGAATTTGGCTGGCGGGAGGAAAAGCCACATTGAATTCCTTGCAGAGGCCCACGTTGAAATCAAGCGGGGACTTAATCACACAACCAATATTGAGCGAATCATAAAAATGTTCGGACTTGAACAATACTTCCAGTGTAGACTTGATGTCGTAGCCCGAAGATTTAAAAATATCGGCCAATGGCCGAATGACATCGGTTTCTGCTTGTGGGCTTATTTCATAATACACAAAAAACTGATACAATTTTCGCACCAGATGTCTTGCAGTTTCCACTTGATCTGTCAGCATGGTGATCAATTCTCCCAATTCCTGCTCTCCATTCGGTCCAAATTTGCCCGTAATCGATTTATTGCCATAAAACGCGGAAAATCTCTTTGTGCTCAGATCGTGCTGGTTGAAATCAAAATAATAGGACACCGGATTGGTCAGTGGGTTGATTCGAAATCCAGTGAGAATTTTAGCCGCCGCTTTTACATCGTCTTCGGTCCAGCCCGCATCCGGTCCCTTGCCTACTGTAAATAATTCCTGCAGTTCTCTTGCATAGTTTTCATCGGGTGCGTTTTTGCTGTTGTACTGTCCATTCAGATAAAAGAGCATGGCAGGATGTACGGAAACCAATTTTACCAATTGGACAAAATTACCCAGCGCGTTTGCCCTCAGTAATTTATAGTAATCATAAGTCACCTGAGCGACGGTCACCGTATCGGACTCTACCGGAAAATGATTAAACCAGAAAAGGGTCATCTTCTCCAGGATGTTCATCTTTTGCTGGATGATATTTCCAGTCCACCAGGCTTTGAACGTATTGGTTCTTGCAATATAATATTGGGGTGGTATCGGGGTGACTACCGGAGCATTCACCCAGGTTTGACCAAAAGGAGTGGTCGGATCCGGCTCTTGCGGTGTGCTGTAGATATTGACCGGAGGTGAAGGCAATGGGTCGTTGGAAACATTCAGGATTCTATTGACCGCCTGCTGCATCCCCAAAGCCACCACTTGCTGCACTTCTTCCGGTTTTACTCCAAAGGTGGTTCTTCTGAGCAGATGTATGGCTTCTTTGCGCGTCCAGGGTCCTCCGTATGGATTGAGACTTCCGCTCGGTCCGGTGGTCGTATTCCTGTTCGAAAAATTCATTGATTTGAGAAAATCCGATCTCTTCATGCGATTCAATTTATTCAAAAATTAACATCCAATTGATTCCATTCAGGATTTTGGAAATAAAAACTCCGTTTGGAATTAATGCATTCCACCCTTCTTAGATGGCAAAACTAAACCAAAAGTTGCATTGCGCTTAAAAATAATTTTGGTGCTTACCCAAATACAATTCGGATGCTCGTTGATTGAAATACATTTATTTAAAAGATAATAAAAGGATGCAATGCATTAATTTTTTGCATCTAATTCGTACAATATGACTTCTTTTAGTTTGTTCTTTAATTTTACATATCCAATGGAATGACAGCGGTACAAATGTTTTATTTGCTGGTAGGCCTCCTCTGTGATGAGGATTTGGTTGGCCGTAGCGGCTGATTGCAATCTTTGGGCGGTATTTACACTGTCCCCGATCACGGTATAATCCAATCTTCGAATGGTGGCCGAACCTATGTTGCCAGAAACCATTTCGCCAAGATTGATCCCGATTGAAATCTTTGGCACAAAATGGCTTTCGAGTGATGAGGCTGGCAGTTTGATAAATTGATCTCTGATGGCCAAAGCCGCATCGATGGCCCGCTCCAGATGGCCTTCAGCTTTAAAAACAGCCATCACACAGTCACCCATAAACTTGTCAATGGATCCATCGTGGGCAATAATGGATCGCGCCATTAAATCAAAATATTCATTGAGCAGAGCGACCACGGTATCAGGCGGTGCAGTTTCACTGACGGAGGTAAATTCACAAATATCAAAAAACGCCACGGTGGCATGAATCATCTCACTTTTCATCAGGGTCTCCTCATAAGCCTGATTGCCCATAAAATGGATGACACTTTCGTCCACATACATTTTGAGAATATTGTTCTCTTTGATTGCCTTGATCGTTTCTTTGAGTTGTTTGACGTGATGGGATGTTTTGATTAGGGTCAGGGTCAAATCTTCAAAATCGATGGGCTTCATGATAAAGTCAAATGCACCGCGGTTCATTGCCGTGCGGATATTGTCCATGTCGCCGTAGGCTGATACAATAATGGATTTTAAGAGCGAAAATTGTTCTGCCATTTTTGACAAAAGCGTGAGACCATCCATTTCAGGCATGTTGATGTCGCTCAGGACTACTTCGATGTCATTGATTTGATGCAGTTTTTCCAAAGCCTGGACGCCATTTCCCGCAAAATAAAATTCCAGTTCCTTGTCGCGGATTTGCTGCCTGAACTTTTGCCGGATTAGGATTTCCAAATCCTCCTCATCGTCTACCACCAATACCCTTGTCATTCCTTTCCAATGTTTAACTTCTCCTTCAACTTTTGAAAGTCAACAGGTTTTGTCAAAAAATCGTCCGCACCTAATTGGATCGCCATGTTGTAATTATCGGCATCGCCATAGGCCGTAATCATATATACCACCGGAGGTGGGGTTGAATATCTCTCCTTAATAATTTTCAACAATTCCAAGCCGCTCATTCCGGGCATATTGATGTCGGACAATATCAACACGGCTTCGTGATCGTGGAGGTTCAGATATTCCAAAGCTTCTTCTCCGGAAAAAGCAAAAATAAATTCCACCCAGCCATCTTTTAGCTCCTTTCTAAACCGCTGTTCGAACAGAATTTTCACATCGGTCTCATCATCTACCACCAATATTTTCATGGATTCAATTCAAATAATTCTGTAAAGATAAAATAGTTTCACCAGATAAGTTCCTGCCAGAGCCCAAAGAGTTTATTGCAGGCCATCTTCTTCAAATAAACAATTGACATGCAAAATACATCAAAATGAAAGCCATGCTCAGGCCAGCGGCAGATCAATGATGAAGTCACTGCCCTTTCCTTCGATGGACTCTACCTGCAATTCTCCGGCATGGGCCTTTACAATATCATAACTCAGGGAGAGACCCAGTCCTGTTCCTTGTCCGGTGGGTTTTGTCGTAAAAAAGGGCTGAAAGATTTTGTCTTTCAAATGCTCCGGTATTCCCACCCCATTGTCAGAAACAGTGATTCTGATCTTATTGCCTTTTCTGACAGATGAAACGACCACGCGGGGTTCGTAATCAGATTTTGTCTGCTTGCATTTCTCATTGACTGCATGAAATGCATTGGTGATCAGGTTGAGTATCACCCTGCCTATGTCCTGAGGAACCACAGAAATTTTTGGCAGGTCTTCGGCCAAATTCAATTCGTACTTTGAATTGAAAAATTTGTCTTTTGCCCTCAATCCGTGGTAAGACAATCTGAGGTATTCATCACACAAATCATTGATGTTGATCCATTCCCTTTCTCCTGTACTGCGCCTGCTGTGCATCAACATGGATTTTACGATGGCATCTGCCCGCTTGCCATGGTGGTTTATCTTGCTGAGGTTGGATTTCAAATCTTCTGCAATTTGGATCGCGTCTTCATAATGTCCCGACTTCAGTTCCTGATTCATCTCGTCCACCAACTCTGCACTCACATCGGCAAAGTTGTTGACAAAATTGAGTGGATTTTGTATTTCGTGTGCGATTCCGGCGGTAAGCTCCCCCAGAGAAGCCATTTTTTCAGCCTGCACCAACTGGGTTTGGGTATCCTTCAGACGATTGTAAGAATTGGTGAGTTCTTCGGTTCTCTGAGCGACCTTCTCTTCCATGCTTTCATACAGCACCGCATTCTGAATGGAAATGGCAATTTGAGAAGATAGCAGATTCAAAAGTTGGATGCGCTCATTGGCAAAAGCCCCGGCCATTTGATTGTTCTCGAGATAAATAATGGCGTACAATTTATTCAAATGGATGACTGGTGTGCCGAGAACTGAACGGATTTTATGGGTTTTGATATAGTCATCGTTTGTGAAATTTCCCTGCCGGAAAGCATCCTCCAACACGAGAGATTCTTTGAGATGGGCCACATAATTGATGACAGATTTGGGATAGCTGAGTGAGGTGTTTTGAGATTCATCCAGGACAAACACCTGATCATTTTCAGCAAAAGCCTTTGGCAATAATCTTTCTCCATCCATTAAAAAAAGAATGCCCTTTTCTGATCCCGCGTTCATCATCAGAATGCGCATCATCTTATCAAGCAGAGATTCCAATCTGATCTGTCCGGCCAGGGCATTGGCAGCATCCATCAGGCTGTTGAGATCGATGTTGTATTCTAAATGACCGGCGTTGGCTTGCTGGTACAAACGGCCAAAAGTCTGTTGAGATTGGCGGACCAATGCATCCAGTTCCTCTTTAAGAATTTCCGATTTTCGAACATAATCCATTTGCAAATAGATACCATGCGACATCTGAAGCAGAGAGATGGCAGGCAATGATCCATCCATATTCAGCAGATACCGCCCGTATCGTTCGAAAATGATGGCCAAATCGATCGGGTATTCAATGGCTTGAGCGTGTTGGATGCTTTTCTGAAAATTGGAAATGACCTGGGCATGGTCGGAAAGATGGATGGCCAATTCTGCAGACATCAGCGCGTAGATGTGTTCAAAATGGACCGGGTTAAAATCCCTCCACAATTTTACCTTCTTCATTCGCTTCCGCATCAATTTGATCCATTTGGTCTTTTCAAGTCCTGTTTTGCCCAAACAAATCTGGCTGTACATCATAAAAGAGAGGAAGGTCCAGCGGGTGACGTTGACCAAACCTATGATCGATTTCAGCAGTGGCTCAGACTTCTGAATAAAATTCAGACCCTCCTCATATTGTCCATACAAAAAACATATTTCTGCCTTCGCAATATAATACATGGCGATCCCGGAAGCATAACGCCTTTTTACCATATCATCCAGCAATACATTCTCATCAAAGTCTTGATAACTCAAACTGGAATTTGAATCTGTCTGGCCCAATAAATTTTTGGTCACGCAAATCTGAATTTGCGAAGTAGCGCTTGCATCAGCAAAATTGATTTCCTTCAGCAAAGGGATGTTTTTCAATTGCTCTTCCAGTGACTTCTTCAAAGGCAGGCTGTTGTTCCAGTAAATGCTGTTGACAACACAATATCCCAAAAAGAACAAATCGCCGGATGCATATCCAGCTTCAATGCCTTTGCGAAACCATTCGGTGGTTCCTTTCAGATGATTTTTCCGATGAAACATTAGCACACCATAAGCAGCAATGACGCGGCATCTGTATTCTAAACTTTCCAGGCGGACATTGAGATCAACAGCGAGTTGGCCAAAATCATCGCATGCTTTGTAATCACCGAATGCTTCACCAAGGACTGCACCGTAAGCGGTATAAGCAAAACTGGATTCCGGGCAATTGCCATATTCCAAACTAAGCTGGACCACTTTTAGGGATGTGAGGGCATATAAATTTTCACGACCCAGAATGTAGGCAGCCGGTCCGATTTCGGTCAGCAGTTTTGCTGCAAGCGTTTTTTCTTTTTGGTCCATTCTTTTGTGCTCCAGAAGTTGAGCTGCCGTCTTGCCCCGCATTTTCCACTTAATGCTCAATATTTCGCCAAGCACGCTCAACTGTCCGGGATTCTCAGCCATTGAAATTCCCAGAAGTTTTAATCCCTTGACACCTTCTCGAATGGCATCTTCGGTTTTACCAAGGGTGGTGTATTGCCTGCTTTTCAGTGCCAGCACATAGGCTTTGTCAAAATCATTCTCCACATTCTGCAAAAGGACTTGTATGCTGTACTCTGCATCTTTCAACTGACCCAGCTGATATGAATTTTGGGCCAAACCGTAATAAAGTTTGTAGCTGGTATCGTATTGTTCCTTCCAAGATTCCTGATCCAGGAGATCTATTCCCGATTTGAAATATCCCAATGCCGTATTGTACGCCATCGACCCCTGGGCTTTTATTCCAGCCCTCAAGTTGAACTCAATTAAGCTTTGGCGCTCCTCTGGATCCAATATAAGCGGCAAGGCCTGATTGTAATGATTGACAATTTCAAGCAGTTGATCTTCCACATCGGGAGCAGACAATGATTTCAATTTTGACAAGGCGGCAAAATGGTGAATGTGCGGTATTCTGGACGGATCCGATGCCTCCAGCACAGTCTCCATAAGACTGTCATGCTGAAATCTGAATTTGGCTTTAAAATCGGAATCGCCGGTTACCAAAAGGAAATTTTCATTGGTAGGAATAATTAATTCTTGCTCAATTGCGGGTTGAAGTCTTTCCAATACAAGGGATGGAGAGAGGTACAAACAATCCGATATGGCCTTCAGATCAAAATGGAAACCGAAGCAAGCGGCCACTTGAAGAACTTCCAGGGTATGTTCCGGTAATTTTTTGATTTTTCCCTTTAATATGTCGAGTACATTACCTGAGGCTTGTACGAATTGAAATTTTTCGTGGTGGATGACCCACTGCTGAATCGCATCCTGATACTCGATCATTTGATCCCGGTGGAGCGTCTTTAAAATCTCTTTCAGATGCATTGGGTTTCCATCGGTCTTTGAAAGGAGCAATCTTGTCAGCAACGAATGATCCTGCTTGCTCAAATTGAAGGTATCGGTCAACAAATCTGAAATATCCTGTTCCGATAAATTTTGCAAATGAATCCAATGCAAATCAGAAAGACCTTTCCATCCTTCGATCATTTTATTGACCGGATGGTAGGGTCCCAAGCCCTCCTTTCGGTAAGAAAGAACCATCAAAAAATGATCGATTTTACCGGCAAAGTCAGTGAGCAATCTCAATGAAGATTCATCGCCCCAATGCACATCATCCAAAAACAAAACCAAAGGGTGTTCAGGCTTCGCAAAAATTCGGATAAATTCTTTAAACGCAAATATCAACCTGGTTTCAATGGCAGACAAACTCAAATCCGTTTTATCCCTGCTGGCACCCGTCAACTGACCCAACTCCGGTATGTAGTCAATCAAAACAGGCAGATTAAGACCAATCGCATTTTTTATTTCTGTAACGATGTCTTGTATCTTTTCTTCTGACTCTGCAGCAATGAGTCGAATCAGATTGCGAAATGCCACCGAAATGGCACTAAATGGAATATTGGATCTTGATTGATTGAATGTATCGGATACAAAATAAATTCTGTTTTGGACCAAATTCTTTTGTACTTCACCCACCAAACTCGATTTACCGGTTCCGTTGTCTCCTTCTACAAGGATGATCCCGGAAGCACCAAAACTCAAACTCTTTATTTTCTCTTCCAATAAATTCAATGCCACCTCTCTTCCATACAATTTCTCCGAAATGGCCAATCCGGAGACCGAATCAGAACTCCCTGGTTTAAAATCAAAATCCCAAAGACCCTCCTTAAATTTATTCAAACAAAGTTTCAAATCAGTTTCCAACCCAAGGATGCTCTGATATCTGTCTTCAGGCATCTTCGAAATCATTTTTTCAATGATCATTCTCAAAGGACCCGGTCTATTCATCTTCTCCAAAAGATTCAGGTCAGGTATTTTGGTGATGTGTCCGTAAGTCAATTCCTGTATGTCATTTGATCCAAAAGTGTCTGTTCCGCTGAGCATGAAATAAAATACCAGACCCAGTGAATAAATATCCGACCTGAAATCAATGGACCTGTTCATCCTTCCGGTCTGCTCCGGAGAAATATATTTCAGATCATTCATCCAATACAATGCACTCTTGAAAGTACTGTATTCCTTCTCTGAATGAGATACAAGGACCAGATCCGTCAGCATGGCCTGGTTGTTGTCTGCATGGTAGAAAATGGTGTCAGGATTTAAATTCTTATGAGCCAGTTGCTTGATATGAATTTGATGCAATACCCCGCATATCGCCAAAGCTTGTTGAAGAAATTCTATATGATCCGGCAAATGATTTCCCACCAACGAACGCAAGGATTGGCCATTAAAATTCTCATACAAAATTCCATGCTTTGACAAAACTTCCAGATTGTCAACAGGCGCAGGAACTCCTTCGATATTTAGCTCCTCGATGATCCGGAGCTCTCTTTGGAGAATGGCCATATCGATGGAAAAATTTGAATCATCTTTCAAACATTTAAACATATAAATCCGATCAGAATCTCTCTTTCTCAATCGAATCCATTCGTATCGCTTCGGGTTTGAAATGCGATCAAAAACAATAAACTCGTTTAAATCCATGCAGTATTTATCTAATTACGCAGCAATAACTTCAAAGCCTCATCGATCGAGATCGACCGTCAATATCAAAATAAAAGACTGTATAAATGTGTAGAGCAATATGATATAGTAGGTCTGTGGATTGTCCGTAACAGGCCAAAGATGGTCAAAAATATCAATGACTACTTTTCCGGGATGGGTAAATAAATCCCATGAATTTAACCTTAAAATTCTCCCTAGATAAATTCCAAAGCTGCTCAGCAATATCGATAAGATAACCATCCAGCCCGCCATGCGTGGACTGAAAACGGTCAGCCATAAACTGTGAATCAACTTAATGGAAAAAAATCCAAAAAACAAGGAAAGAATGGCATACGAAAAAATAATCAGGGTATCATAAATAACCGCTTTGCTTTCAGGCTCAACATGAATCAAATCAGTAATCATGTACGGGGAATTGGGATAGAACAATAACCATAAGCCACTTGCCAATAGTATCCAAATAATTTTACCGCCTTTCAATATCCTGGTCGAAAAGTAAGCGATGACAAAAGGAATCACTCCTAAGAATAAATTGAAAATGATAAAATTGTAGGTATTGTCATCTAAAATGAAGTTCCGAATCATCAAAATGATCAGGTTCAAAAGTGTAATCACCAAAAGTCCGGTGGTACCATAATTTTTTAACCAGCTCATGACAATGGATATGAAGTGGAGGAATCAATGTCAACCGTCGGATCAAAGTCAAAGAGATACGCGACGGTTAACCACAATACCCAGCATACTATTCCAAACAGCAAATAACCAAAATAACCCAAAATCGGCATTTCTGAAAAGATGTGAATTTTGTCCAGATAGGGCACGGAATATTTCCAATAGTTAGGATTGGTAGGAGCATAATCGTGAAACCATTCGCTTCCAAAATTCCAAAATTCCCAAAAAAATCCGGTGAGCAGCGTCGCCAATGCAATCAGAATAATTTTTGACCAATCACCCTTGTTGCTGATATCAACAAATGGTGTCCAGTATTTTCCAATATGCATGGCAGGTATCAGTATGGGCACCAGGGACACCCACAACAGCCAAAACAAAGGATAAGGATAATATCCCATCGCCAACATCGAGCCACAACCCACTGCCAATAAAACGTATTGCAATCCAATGGGAATTTTGATGCGGGGTCCGGTGGAATATTTTTTGTCCAGCTTTGGAAATGTCCTGAGCAGAAAATAGAATTCAAAAATAACAGGCAGGACTGTGGTGTACGACAAGAGTTGCCATGAAATGTTTCCAAAATTGGTAAATATATTGGCGTTTGGATAATACCAGTTTTCCAAAACAAAAAAATTGAGATACTCAAAAACAAACCAACTGAAACTGGAAACCACAGCCAACAACTTCATGGTGTTGATTCTCTCGGATATCAATGATTTTCCTCCATTTCTCTTGTAAACCCATCCATCCAGAAACAAGATGAAACCCCACCACAGCGGAACGAAGGTGTAGTGATCTATGGGCTCTACCAGATCAAACCGGCCCCACATAAAAAACCAACTGACCAACATCAGAATGAGACCCGGTGTGTACCACGCCGGAAATCCTGCTTGATCTCTGGACGGAGCAGGCTCCGATTTTTTAAATCCAAACAAGCTGGGAAAAAGTAGAAAAATCAAAATGAACAGAGCTACCCCACATCCGAAAATAAAAAATGTCTCATTAAATCCGGGTGGTTCATCCACCAACTGAGCCGGAAAATCACCATAACCCGGAGGAGGGCCGCCAAATTTTAAATAGCTTCCCACAAAGGGCAATGTCAGCGTCAAGGCAAAAGCTGCCAAAAGGAGAAAGTAACGTTTCATAAAGGATCTTTTGTTTTGTTTACACAAATGTAAACAAAACCCTAAGAAAATGTAAAAAAGATCTATTATTTATATATTAAATAATTTATTTATTTATATAATTTTAATTATAAATCTTTTGTGTATTAAAAATATACGATAAGTCCTCTCTATTCAGTGGATTTGGCGCGTATTCAATCTATACTTCGGCCATCAACTGGTGAGTTTTGTGCTCTGTCTGAAGAGCAATTTCCAGCCTCCGTATTTTTTTCTCCATACCTGAGCGACGTGCATTTTTAATCCAATCGGTTTTCCCTGCCACTCAACGTCCACGAGAACCTCATACCGGATGAATGCAATTTTTCCTTTCCGTTGAACCCATAGAGACGAACTGTCCACAAGGATCTTCCGATAGATTAATAACTCTTCGCGGTTGTTTTTGAGCAATTCTTCTTTCGTTTCCACCCATCCATTGGAATGGCCATAGCTAAGGTCTTTGTCCAATAATTTCTGAAGACTTTTTTGATCCTTTTGAATCAATGCCTCATTTAATTGGAAACTGTATTGATCAATGGAATGCTGGGCTTCTAGAATACGGACTCCTGAGCAGCTTGAAAAAACAAAAAAAAAGATCCAGGATTTCATTTGTATTTTCATTTTATTTCGCTCATGGATTGATCACATAACTAATTCCCATATCGTCCAAACCTTTTAAAAAATCAGAAGAAATTTGAACTTTTATTTTTGGACCCAGATAGTTTAATTTTATTTCCTGTTCGGTATCCAGAAAAATAATCCGGGGCACCATTTTGTCTCTATGATTTTTAATGAGCTCGCTGAAGTTTTTTAAAAATGAATGATTGATGCTTTTGATATTGATCAGGATATTTATTTTTTTCGCCACTTGCTCCAGAGCCGATGAAAGCAGTGAAATTTTTTCCACCCTCAGTTGGTATTCGCTTTCATTTTGCCTCCAATTGTCTTTGCCAAAACTTCCTTCCACAAAAACGCATAAGCCAGGTTCCAGCAGATTCTTAAAATTCCGATAGTTCTCTTTGAATAGAAAAACGGTTTGAGATCCAAAATGATCCTGCAATACAAAATTACCAAATCCTTCACCGGATTTGTTGATTTTATGAGACACGTTGCTCACAAATCCTGCGAGTCTCACTTTGCGTTCCGGAGCGCCACTTGCCTGCAGCTGTGCCAGTGTTTCCATGGTGGCGTTGGCAGCATATTTCAATTCATATTCATAATCATCGAGGGGGTGACCACTCAAATAAATGCCCGCCACCGACATTTCCTTCTCCAATTTCTCCAAAGTATTCCAAACTTCCGCATCCGGTGGCATTGGAGCTTTGATCTCTTCGTATTCTGCTTCTCCAAAAAGAGAGCCGGCGGTGTTTTTTAAGGAATTCTGATATTGAGCACCCCACCGGACCATGTATTCGATGTAGGAACCAAACTTGTCAAAGGGTGCAAAATACTGCGCCCTGTGAATCTCCTTAAAACTATCAAAGGCTCCACCCATCACACAACTTTCCAATATTTTTTTATTGATGCTATTGCCCAATCGTTTCAAAACATCGGTAAAATCAAGAAAGGGCCCATTGGCATCCCGTTCTTTTAAGATTTCTTCCACCGGCCCCTCTCCTACCCCTTTCAAGGCAGACAGTCCAAATCTTATTTCATTGGAATTGTTGACGGTAAAATCCATGTCGCTTTCATTGATATCGGGACCGAGCACTTTTGTTTTCATTCTTCCACATTCCTGCAAATAAAATTTTAGATTATCGATGGTTCCTTTGTTGGCAGTCAATACGGCTGCCATAAATTCTGCAGGATAATGTGCTTTTAAGTAGGCTGTTTGAAAAGCCAAAATGGAATAAGCAGCAGCATGAGAACGGTTAAATCCGTATTCTGCAAACTTAGCCATTGTATCAAAAATCTGGTTGGCCAAATCTGTCTCAATGCCTTTGGCAATCGCGCGTTCGGTAAAAATGGATCTGTGTTTATCCATTTCTTCTTTTTTCTTCTTGCCCATGGCTCTGCGAAGCATATCTGCTTCACCAAGAGAATAGTCAGCCATAATTTGTGCGACCAACATGATTTGCTCTTGATACACCATAATGCCATAGGTTGGAGCCAGTAAATCGCTGAGATTTTCGTGCGGATATTGGACGGGAATTCGGCCCCACTTCCTTGAAATAAATTCGTCAATATTGGCCATGGGACCGGGCCTGAACAAGGCATTCATTGCAATAATATCCTCAATGTTACCTGGTTTGAGATTTCTCAGGTGGCCGCGCATTCCGTCCGATTCAAATTGAAATATACCGATGGTTGCGCCTTCCTGAAACAATTCTAATGTTTTGGGATCATCCAATGGAATGTTCTTGATGTCAAGTTGAAAATCCTTCCCGAATCTTTTCTTGATATTGAGAATGGTGTTGTCAATGATACTCAATGTAGCCAATCCCAAAAAGTCCATCTTCAGAAGACCAGTGGCTTCAATGACACTTCCCTCCACCTGCGTCACCCACAGGTCGGTATCTTTGGCCGTGGATACCGGAATGTAATTGGTGATATCATCCGGCGCAATAATCACTGCGGAAGCATGAACGCCGGTACTTTTTACAGAACCCTCCAATTGGAGCGCTGTCTTCAGTACCTGTGCTTCCAGATTTTCACCCTGATATATTTTCCTCAACTCCTGCACCCTGGCTTTATCGTCCGGGGTAAACTCATCTGAAATAGTCTGATCCAAATTGAGTAAATCACGCAGGTGCACACCGGGTCTTGTGGGCACCATTTTAGCCAAGCGATCTGCAGAACCCAAATCAAGACGCTTGACCCTGGCCACATCCCGTATGGATGATTTGGCGGCGAGGGTGCCAAAGGTTACGATTTGAGCCACCTGGTTTCTTCCATATTTTTCTACGACATAGTTCAGCACTTTGTCTCTTCCTCTGTCATCAAAATCAATGTCGATATCAGGCATTGAAATTCTTTCCGGATTCAAAAATCTTTCAAAAAGTAAATTGTATTTGATGGGATCAATGTCTGTTATAGTAAGACAATACGCGACTGCTGAACCTGCGGCTGAACCTCTGCCCGGACCAACCCCGACGCCCAACTTGCGTGCAGCCTGACAAAAATCCTGCACGATGAGGAAATATCCCTCAAAACCCATATTGCGGATGATCTCCAACTCATAGTCCAATCTTTGTCTCGTCTTGTCATCCAACAGACCATATCGGTCGCGGGCCCCTTCCATGACCAAATGCCGCAAATAAGCATATTGATTTTCAAACTCTGACGGAATGGGGAATGCAGGCAACAAAATATCCCTTTCCAGATTGGGAGAGAAACATTTGTCCACAATCTCAAGGGTCTGATCCAAGGCCACTGGTAGATCAGAAAAGCGGTCCAGCATCTGAGATTGGGTTTTAAAAAAATACTCTGAGCTTGAAAATTTGAACCTCTCGGGCTCATCAACAAAACTGTTCGTATTGATGCAAAGCAGGATGTCATGGGGCAAGGCATCATCCTCCTGCAGGTAATGAACATCATTGGTGGCAATTACTTTGACCTTGTATTTGTCGGCCAACCAAAGCAATTTTTGATTGACAAACTCCTGACTAATCCCCAGTCCATCTATGTTCTCGTTTCCTTTTTGTCTTTGAATTTCGATGTAAAAATCCTCCCCCAATAGATCCAACCACCATTTTAACAATCTTTCTGCCTCATCCATTCTTCCATGCACAATGGCTTGCGGAATTTCGGCTCCAATACAGCAGCTGGTTGCAATAATGCCCTTGTGGTGCAGTTGAATCAACTCTTTATCTATCCTTGGGAATTTTCCATACATGCCTTCAATAAATCCCAAAGAACAGAGTTTGGAAAGATTGATATATCCTTCCTGACTTTTGGCAAGCAGAAGTTGATGGTACCGCTCATCTTTTTCACCGGATGATTTGACGAATGAATGTTTGTGGCGATCGGGCACCATGTAAAATTCACATCCGAGAATGGGTTTTAATTTTTGTTTTTTGGCTTCCTTCACAAAGGAAAAACAACCAAACATATTGCCGTGATCCGTCAAGGCCACCGCCTTCATTCCATCCTGCTTTGCCTTTACCATCATGTTTGCCACATCCGTTGCACCATCCAATAATGAAAATTGAGTGTGACAGTGCAGGTGACAGAATTCAGGCATGGACAATTTTATTAAGGCCAACAAAGGTAATACAGAACAAGAATATATAAGAAATATTCACATGTATCCAAAGAGATAGACTTCACGACAATTGACCAGCAAATGCAGGCACTTTGGTCAGATGGACTCATTTTCAAAAGACCTTTAGACAGAGTCAATTGCCTCACATCCAATCCATCAGCTTACTGAACTTACCCTCAAAAAAAATGCACGGGTCTTTTACAGACATCCGTAAATCGATGAGAAAAGAAATGGATCCAATTAGGATTTAATCATTCTTTTGAACACCGTATTGGTTGAAGTCCTGATTTCAACGAAGTAAACTCCACTTGAAAATGCAGCAGTATTGAGCTTTATTTCTTTTTCCCAATTGGAATCTTTTTGTTCAAACATCAATCGGCCATCCACCGAATAAATTTTGATGAACAGAAGCTCTTGTTCAGATTGAATATGAACAAAATCACCAAATGGGTTTGGCCTTATTTCGAGGAAAGATCGATTCAAATTCTCACTGGAGGTTCCCGCAAGATCGACCGTTCTAGTGAGAGAGTTGGTCCCGCAATCATTGGAGACTGTCATCTTCACCTGATACATACCTGATCCCGCATAGGTATGGCTTGGATTCAATTGGGTACTGCTGTTACCGTCTCCAAAATCATAGACCACGTTCTCAACAAAGGTCGATAGATTCGTAAAGTCTACGGTCCGTCTATCCGGTCTTATGTTGAATTGAAAACTTGGCGCCGGTGCATTGATCACACTCAACTCCCTTGTTTTAATAATGTCTATGGTGGGTGAAACCAATCTCAAAGAAATAATTCTGGGTCCAATGGAAGAAAAACGAACATTGTGAGGTCCTGCACCATTCGCTGTGCGAGGACTTGAATTAGGTCCGAAATCCCAGCGATAAAGTCCAATACGGGCGTCAGCTGTGGCTGAAAAAGTAGTACTCCTGGTGATACAAACTACTTCCGGATTTCTGGTAATGCTGATCGGAATGGTCTCATCCAATCTTTCATTGACATTGATGTTGTCCAGGTAAAAATGACCATTTACCCCTCTCATAAATCCAAAATTGATAACGACTTTCTTCCCCACAAAATCAGAGAGATCGAAGGTCATTTTTTTCCAATTATTCCCTGCAGTGGGCACCCAGCTTCTATTTCTGCTGGTATCCACCGTCATGATGTCAAAATGTCCGGAATAAAAAATTCTTTTTGCGGCAAAAGAACCTTCACATACCGGCAACACTTCAATATATAGAGAATCGGGAGATCCAACACTACCGCCAAACTTGTGGTAGGCGTAATCAAAATACAAATAAGGATCTGTTGATTGGGTCAAATCAACCGTGGATGAATACAATTCGATCGGTATGCCCAAATAACTAAACAATGGATTGGAATAGCCCAAAACCCGACCTATTGTACCATTTGCCTGAATTTCATGGCTGATGTTCCAATCTGAAACCGGTATTGTATTTCGTGGGATCCAGTTGGAAGGAAATGTGGGACTTTCAAATGTTTCGGTTAAAGGATAAACACCATTTTCATCCGCTATTTTGTCAATTTCAAGCGACAAATAAGCGGTGTCGTTGTAAGGATTCTCATCGGTCTGAAGCGATACCCACAAAGGAATGTCTTTCTTTCCTTCAAAATCAATGGCCAATCCTTCTTTCAGGCTAATCAAAATAGAATCCCTGTAATTGATATTGAGGTTCCATTGTTCGCTTACCAACTGTCCTGCCGAAATGTAATTGATCTGAAATCCGGTAACCTTGTTGACGTTTCGATTGTACACAAATATCTCCGGTCGAATGATCGTCTGACTCCCGCAAGCCACAAAATGCCTGTTGCTCCAGGATGGTCTTATTTTAAGTGCCAGATCATTCTGCACGCTACACGCTACCAAGGTGTCGGGAACATTAATTGCCTTGGTTCGTCTGGACAATACACCATCTCTGTATCCAGCCACTGAAAACCACCATTCATTAAGGGGAGGTGTAATGGGAATGCTTACAAAATTTGTGTCTGTTACAGTGAGTGGTTCCATGTATTTTTCTCCCATGGTATAAATCTGAAAGCTATCCCTGATACCGAGGTTCCAACTCAATGTGACTTCTCCCGGACAATATTTGGAGACCTTCAGGCCAATGACTGCAGCTGCAATGGTAAAATATTCGGATCGGACAGTTCGGTTGCCCTGAATGATTTCAATAAGACAGGAATCCGAATTGATATTAATGGGTACGGTCCAATTGGTCAATCTTGAAGCACCCGGTAATCTGCGGATACTGGTCCAGGTTCTGCCGCCGTTTGGGGAAAAGTTAATCTGTACGGAATCGGGTAATAGAGAAGTATAGTGAATATAAATATTCTCCAAATTGTTTAACTTCTCTCCTCCAGAAGGAAATGTCAGTGTAAGTGGTGCTTCTTCAAAATGATGCAACAAGAAATAAGTTACATTTTGATCCGGCAGGAATTTGCCTTTTACCCTCAGTTTGTATTCTCCGGCTTCCGGGAGATCAATGCTCACCTGTTCAGCATTGTTGAGAGAATCAATTCCGGGACGGGCCTCCTCTGCGAGTGTGTTAGGATTGGGTCTGTGGTCGGGAACCAAAGGTAAAATGACTGTACCTGAGGGACTGATTAATTCCATGTCCAGATCATTAATTAAGACTTTCCTTGCACCCAGTGCGGATTCCCTTTCAGCCCAGTAAATCATAAACTTTGCCTGCAAAACTCCTGACGGCACTGCCATGGTATATTCCTGTGTTTCGCCATGTCCGATGGTTAATTGCTGGTATTTTTTGAGCTCAATGGTCTTGAAGGCCTGATAAGCATCAATGACACCATAACCAAAAACAAAATCCGGACCTCTGGCTCCAATGTCTGTTGCCGTATTCATGATGGCCGCTTTAATCAAAGCAGAGGGTGGATTCTGGCCATTGTTAAACTGCTTGTATGCGTCGTAGAGTAGCGTCGCGACACCGGCCACTCCGGGACTTGCAGCAGAAGTACCTCCTCCTACCTGATAAATATTTCCATCCTGGGTGGTCAGCTGATTGGTGCCCCTCGCTGAAATATGCGGGCTTAAGCGACCGTCTTTTGTCGGTCCGCGACTGCTGCTTCCTTCAATGTCTGCGTTTATTCTCAAATTGGCGGCTGTTAAGACGTTTTTTCCAATTTTGTGACCTCCCGTTATATTGCCCCATTGATTGCCTGCACCATACCCGCAATCCAAATTATTGGAGTTTCCTGCAGAAAATACATGCAATAGGCTTGGGTTCTCCCATATTTGATTGTCGACAATTTGCGTGATGGCTGTATATCCTGCATTGCATCCATTGGAATACGAAGAATTGGTAATCACCACACCGTTCACCTGGTGCAACTCCAGCGTCTTGTCCAGAAAGTCATCCTGATAATTGATCACATAAAGTTCTGCTCCAATAGCCATACCATCTATAACAGGATCAATATTGCCTGCACCGCACAAAATACCGCTGACCATGTCGCCATGGGTGCCATTGCCTCCAAATACTTCGTTGGTGATTCTGTTTTTAAAATCAATGTGGGGCCCAACAAAGCCATCATCTCTGACACAAACTTTTACCCCTTCTCCGGTCAAAAATAAATTTTCCTTGCCGTTTGAAGCCACCCGATGGACTCTGTGCATGGATCTCCCTTCCCGGTCTTCGGGTTGGCCTGGTGCCGGAGCACATGATACGTGCTGAATCCAGGACTCCCTGACCAATTCCAAAACCCTGGATTTATTGACATAAGCATAAAAGATTCTGTATTTGGGCGAATAGCCGATGGGTTGTAAGCCGAATTCATCCGCAAATTCAGTCATATTATGTTCTGAGATTCCAGGCATGTGTTGAATCATCAATTTTTTCTCCAATCTGTCCTCGATCCCACACGGCTGATTCAACCAGATTTCTTCCGTCAGCTTATAAGAAAGATCCAATTTGCTCAATTTGCCATAGGTGGAAGAAACAGAATTTTCGGACAAAAGGGAAGGAATCATGACTAAATACCGCATTTCTCCCAGGTATTCAAGCAACTGAATGTTTTGGCCTGCCAGCATATTTCTCATTTTGTGATCAGGCAGTTTGAGAAACTCAATCACCCGATAATTCATTCCTCCAATCGGAGTACCATGGTCTGTTTGTTCGACGAATCCAATATTATTCTGGGCAATAAGAGAGATAGTACCTGCACTGACCATTGCAATGAGGAGGAAACGAATTAAAATCATACTTAAAATTTAGTCTTTGTTCAAATCAGGAGCCAATTCCGCCTCTAAGATAGAGATATTTTTGATACAGGGGTGCTTGCTCAGGTCCAGGACATTTTTAATGCCTGTTTCCATTTTGATAAAAGAGTTTTTTTCTGCCGTGATCTTGCCATATTCACTCAGACTTTCCGGAGCCATGGGGCCAATGGATTGAAGGATGAGTACCACATTTCTGTTTTCGCCTTTTTCAATTTCTGAAAGTGCTGTTCCGCCTGCTACTTTTTGATCGGGTGTCAGCGCAGATAATTTTACAATGGGAGTTTTGTTCAGGTTTGATTTTTCAAAACTCTTCTTCCATACTCCCTGATAAATATTCTCAAAAATATAATCCTGGATCACCATACCCTGCTTTTCCAAATTTGTTTTATCCAGATCTGTCAATAATCTTCTTGTTTCAATTTGCCCATACACCAAATTCGTACAGAGGTCTTCATTTAAGTTGTATAATCGGATGGGCGAAGAACATGCGCCGAATAAAATGATGAAAGCCAGTAAAGAAAATCTCATAACTGTTTAGTATTGAATAAGCTTAAAAATTGATTCACAAACGAACTTTTTCTAAATCCAAATATCAACCAAAGAATAAAAGCCAGACTCATGTTGAAACCCAGGGTAAAAACGGATACCAGCCATGACAAATTGCCCATTGCAGATTCGGACAATTCATAGATCCCAATTTGTTCGCTTGAGATATGATATAAGACCAGAAAAATACATCTCAAAAATAAAAACATACCTAAGATCAATAAACTCCATACCAGTCCTTTCCATTTCGTTTTCAACTGAATGTTGGTAGCCAGAAAAATAGAAATCAGAAAAAAGAGCGGTACCAAAAACATTTCAAATAATTTAAAACGAACTGATTTGGTAGGAACACTAACCTCTGATAAGCCTGCTGCTCTGGCATCTTCAATGGCTTTTTGGACCAAATAAGGATTGCCATACACCAGATACATGGAAGAATGATCTATTTGACCCGTACTGATATCTTTGTAAATCTGTCCCTCGATATGAGCGGATGGCAAAGCTGCTTTGACTGAAAAGACTACCATCGATCGAATAAAAGCATAGCTGCTGTTGGATAGAAATGACTGGGTTAATATCAAAATGCAAAAGAGGTAGCTCAGAAAAAAAAAGCCAATAAATTTTAGCAATTCCGATCTCATGTATTGGTTTTTGTTTTACCCATCACCCACTGTACCCAAATCAACCACATCAGGATACTGATCATCATAAAAATGACAACACCCCCGTGCAAATGCAGGAATTCAAAAAGAGAAGGGTAATGTATTTTGGCCAAAAACAGGCCTGCGATGCGAATAATATTGAGGATCACCAAAATGATCAAACCATAAATTAAGGCCGGGTATTTGTACTTTGCTGCTACCAATGGTAGGGAGAGTACTGCCGCAATGTATAAAAAAGTGGCTTCCATTCCATCGCAACCCCCTTTGATGCTAACGCCATCCACCTGATTGTGAATTGAATCTCCAGTTACTTCCACTTTAACACCGAACACTGACAAAAACAATTTTGCCATATTGGCTTCAAAATTCAATAGGCCCGGCATGATATAATTCTCGTAAAACCTGGAATAATAAAAACTGTAGAATAAGAGCATCAGGATGATGAAATGTACAAAAAACCTGGCGATCGGCGATAGGTTTCTGTAATATTGAATCATAAGTTAATATTTAACATATTTGACTTGATGAAAATGCAGCAAATCCAATGAATCCGCTTTGTAAAAGGCCAAACGCCCGAGATTCCAACCATCCACCATCAAAAAACAGGAGTGTATGGCCAAAATGAAATAGACACTATCCGGTGACATCAATTTGGTTTTCAAATCCATTTTTACATAAGGCACCATTGAGTTTGCATAATATCGATACGGAATTGTATCCTGAATGGTCAAACTCGAAAAATCTACTCCGTAATATTGGACAGTATCTTTCACGGATCGAAATTGTCGGTAAATTTCCAATCGTTCGTTCTCAAAAACACTATCGTGTGAAAACATTTCCTGCTGCACACGAATGGTACTGTCCGGAACCTTTGTTGCGACCAGAGTTTCTAAAAATTCTTTTTTGGTTGGAATAATTTTGTCCAGAAGAACGGTGTCGTTCAACTTTATGGAATTCATTACCCAGTCTGTCATTTCCTGAGGCCCTTTGATCAGCCTATCCGGACCCTGACAAGAAGGCAAGAAAAAAAGGACAATCCCAAGCAAACAAAGAAATGATAAATTTTTAACCATAATTAAAAAGGGAAGGAAGCGCGTTCATTAATAAAACAATATTTTGCCATCCAAAGAAAATGGATCAATTGGATACAAAAAGTGATAAGGTATCCAGCTTTTTGAGCCGGAGGATCATGAGAACGAATGGAATAAAATCAATCTTTCTCATTAAATAAGAACAATACATGGATCAAGTAGGCCAATATTGGCGTGGCCACCAGCATGCCGATGATATCAGAAGGTGTAAACTCTCCCCAAATGAGGTAAATTAAAATCCAACCCAAAATGGCCAATAAAAAAGCAACCCAAAATGCTTTTTCAAATTTAGATTTGTTAAATGGAAAAAACATCTTGAGTTGCTCTAATTATATTCCAGCTAAAATACCGGTTGATATATTCCGAAAATTAAATTATATATTAATTACTAGTTGGAATGAAAACTGATGGAATGCACCATTCTTTAATAAGTACAAAACATCATAAATTCCTCAGCCATGCGAACTGAATCGCAGAGCGGAAATTGATATTATGCTACTTTTCCTCTTCTTGAGAAGTTGAAAACAGTCACAACAGCAAGGGTCAACAAGACCAATCCAAAAAGGAACAAGCCCCATTGAGTCATGGTTGGTACTGGGTTTCCTCCGATCACCAATCCACCTGCTCCTGCACAAAGATTGATGTCATATCCCAATCCGTTCATACCAAAAGCAGCAACAGCAGCACACATGGCTACCGGAGTCCAAGCCGGACAAGCAGCACCACCAAATGGTGCACCTGAATAGCGACAAGCCATCGGTACGTTACCATTCGCGGTATTGGCGGCTGGAGAAGTCATTCCCCAAAATACACGTGGGTTACCGGTACCTGCTCCTACTGGAAGTAAGCCATAGAAGCTGATCCAATAGCTAGATCCCTGAGTAAGGGTACCAGCCACCTGAGCAGGAACATCGTATCTGGTCAATCCCAAATGAACGAAACCAACTGCAAAATCTGGTGATCTGTGGATCAAAGTACCAGGTATGTTACCTGCGCTGGTCCACAATTCAAAATTACCTGCAATAGCAGTGAAACCCTGAACAAAAGTTGGGATTTCAATGGCACCAAGCCTGTAAGAACAGGATGGGATTACCGGCAATGTAATTCTCTGAGCCAACACCAAAGTACCTCCCCAGTTTTGAGTGGAGTGCAATGCGTTGTTGACGTCATAAGGGTTAAACAATCTGGCGCAAGGATTGCCAGAAGCACAGGGAACGGCCTGAGACGGGATCTGAGACGGGTCGTAAGTAGTAGAAACACCGAACTGTGCGTTCAATCCCGCAACTGTCAATGCCATTACAACTAGTAAATTGGATAATTTTTTCATCATGATTTGGTTTAAATATTTTAAATTAATTTTGGTTGCTTCGTTGGGTGCAACGACCAAATCACAATCAGAACTACAGCGTTCTGAGGAAGTTTTGACTGCTTTGGTAATTACACATAGATATCTCTATCTATGAGGCGAAAGTATGGCGAGTTAATAGACTAGTATATAACAGTATATGGGTATTTTTTATATTTAAACTAATAATCATGTTTAATAATATCATTTATAACTGATTACACCAATAATAAAAGTCCTAATTGCCAGTTGGTGCTAAAAAATCTTTCATTCATTTTTCATTTTTAGAAGCTCCAATGATCGGATCCACTCAAATTCTTGCTTAATTCTACTCCAAATCAAGGACCATTTCGCCAAAAGCCGTTCCGCATGCTTCTTCTGAATTTAAATCAAACCTACAAACTACCAAGGGTTTGTTTCATTTTTATTGCCCCACCAATAATTCTTAAAAGGAGCGCTCTTAACAGGAACCCCCGGTTGGAAGGATGATTGTCAGATATTTAGTGGACTGGGGCCTGCTTCCTCCAAATCCTATTATATTGTTTTCAAAAAAAGAGGCTTCCCTGCCAATTAAAACCCGGGAACTTTTAATCCTTCCCGGAAATCAAGAATTGTGCCTATCTTTTCTCCCTAACCGCTTCTTTAAGCAGTTTTGAATCATACCTTTGATGGAATAGGTGCACCCAATCGATCAAGCTTTTATTGGGTCTTTTTTGATAGGCTTCTGATATGGACGACTCCAAAACATTTGGCTCAGGTATTTGGCCAAAAAGACGTTTGTCCTATATATAAGGTATAATTTCGGCCAAATTTACAAAATTCAGCTAAAACCTTCATTTCGGATTTTTTTCAATGATTTCCGGGTCCTATCATTAAGGCATACACCATTACAGGGATCATCTCAAATCCAGATTTGATCCCAAATTTCAATGCCTTGTATTTTCAGCCATTGGAAATAAAATAATTCTGCTTTTACTCATTGTACTTTTCAACGAATATTGAAAAACCACAGATCGAAAATATAATTCTAAGGATGAACGCCCGCAAATACAGAAGACGACTTGTCTTTTCCAGAATTTTCTGAAATATCATTTGTGATGGCTCTCGATTGGACAAATCCATTTTTAAGAAATAATAAGACCTAAGTATTGAACCCAAATGATGTGTTGGAAATACTAACGCATCTTATTTACTGAAAGCCTGTTTGTCCAAAACATTTGATAAAAGCTGAAATTCAAATCGCAATGGTTATGTTATATACCATCTAAACCCAATAATAAAACCAGCTTAAAAACAAGGTAATTTCCAAGAACTCTTTAATTATATATAAATATTTTAAATGCATATATAATTGAATATGTATAGTATATGTATTTGATTGCGTGTTGTCAACTGCATTGACATTTTATTATTAACTTTTGCCAAACGATCTTGTTATTTCAAAACGTTTCAATAATAATTTCTAAAATATTGAAATACAAATTTTTAAGTCATTCATTTTGAAATCTTCTCATGGCGATTATCATTACTGAAGAATGTATTAACTGCGGAGCCTGTGAGCCTGAATGCCCAAACAATGCCATCTACGAAGGGGGAATCGAATGGGCCTTTTCAGATGGCACCAGCTTGCAGGGTTTGTATCAAATGGAATCCGGTGATGAGGTGGATGTCTCACAAAAAAATGTTCCGATATCCAATGACTATTATTACATCGTTCCGGATAAATGCACGGAATGCACAGGATTCCATGAGGAGCCCCAATGTGCTGCAGTTTGTCCCGTCGATTGTTGTGTTCCGGATCCTGACCGTGTTGAAACAAAGGAGCAGTTGATGCTTAAAAAGGAAAAGTTGCATTTGTAGGTATTTCTTTCAAGTGGCAGGTTTTTAATCACAAGCTTGATTTTCAGTCATTAAAGTGCGCGAAATTGCATACCTTTGACTTGTTTAATCCACACGAGCAAGGACCTGTAAGCCTTTCTTATAGAATATCTAAAATGAATCATACCCAACAATCCATTTTTAGTTGTAGAGGAAATTTATTTACGATAAACTATCCTGCGGTAATGGGGATCATAAACCTGACGGATGATTCATTCCATTCAGAGAGCAGGGTTCAAAAAAGAGATGACATCCTTCGTTTGGCAGAAAAACATTTGCAGGATGGCGCTCAAATATTAGACCTTGGTGCCTCTTCTTCAAGGCCCGGATCTTTGCCGGTGGAAGAAGCCTTAGAAACGGATAAGATTCAAAATGCTGTTTTGACCATTTTAAAAGAATGGCCGGAGGCCATCATCAGTGTGGACAGTTGGCGATCCAGTGTCTGTTCTGAAGCCTTGCTTGCGGGTGCGAAAATGGTCAATGACATCTCTGCTGGAAATTTGGATCCGGAAATTCTTGTCGTGGTTGGAAAATACAGATGTCCTTACATCATGATGCACATGAAGGAGAGTCCAAGCACGATGAACCAATCTCACAATCTGGAATATCAAAATCTGACCTCTGAAATCATCCGATACTTTTCTTTAAAAATCAAAGAAATGGAGCAGTTGAACATCCACCAAATGATCATTGATCCTGGCTTTGGTTTTAGTAAAAACTTACATCAGAATTATACTTTGCTCAGAGAATTGAATTTTTTAAAAATTATTGAAAAGCCAATTTTGGTAGGTATCTCCAGAAAATTTATGATTCAGAAAATCATAGGTGACAGCAGCCAGAATGCACTCAATGGTACAACTGCGGCCCATATTTTGGCACTGCAACAGGGAGCGCAAATTTTAAGGGTTCACGACACAAAGGAAGCCATCGAGGCCATTGCCATTCACAATGCATTCCTTGGAAAACTAAGCTAAATAAATGTTAAGGTATACCAACAGATTGATTTCAATGCGAATAGAAAGCGTTTAAGGAAGATGGCGATGGATCAAAAGAAAAGAGGAAGAATCATTTTAAAAAGGCTTTGGAAGGTGATCCGCATCTTTGGCAGTCTCTTTCTCTTAATATTGACCTTGGCCCTTATTGCATTTGCCTTGCTTTCATTGCCAGGTTTTCAAAAATGGAGTAAAGCTCAACTTCAAATCTGGCTGGACCAACAAATTGAAAATGGAATCAGTTATTCCGATTTTGATTTCAATATCTTTCATGGGGGTAAAATAAATGATCTACTCATACTGGATCATCACAAAGATACTTTGATATATGCCAAGGAATTGCTTTTTACCAACAGCAAATCCTTGACCTCCATCTTCAACAACGAGCTTAAAATAAACCACATCAGCTTGAATCAATCCGTGCTTAGGATTGCCCTGTACAAAGGTGAGTGGGAAAACGGACTGGATTTGTTTATTCGACAATTTGATCGAAAAAGTAAGGAACCCAGAAAAAAGAAAAAACCATTTGAAATTGGGATCCACCATGTTCAAATCAATCAGTCTCGTCACATCAGAATCAGAGAAGATAGTGGGATCAAAGAAGAGTACTTCATTCATTCGGCCAATTTGGAAATTGGAGCGCTCATGTTGCCGGCAAATTACTTTTACTTTAAGGAAGTCCATGTCAGTCAGTCTTCAATACACATTCAAAAATCCAATCCCACTCCACAAGATCAATGGCCCAAAGCACCTGAAAGGGATAGTTCCATTTATTATTGTCGCAATCCATTTATCCTCTATTTTGGAAAAATCTTAATTACTCAGAGTGATTTTCATTATAGCGACCTTTCAAATAAACTTCCAACCACATCCGGGGGATCATCCATTAACTATAAACAATTTTCATTGCACGACATTACCACCGATGTCAGAAACTTTCAATATAGCAATCTTGAAGGTACAGGAGCAATCCAATTGTTTTCCTGCGATATCAATCAATCCAAAAAGCTGCTTGAATTATCATCAAAAAATATAAAAGTCTCCAGAACTGAAATGCAGCTGAATGATTTCAAGTTTGAGACCGAACAAAGCTTGTTAAAAGATACCCTCCATTTGTACTACACACAATACTCCGATTTTTTAACTTTCAACGATGATGTTATTTTGGATTTCAAAACCCATTCAAGTAAAATCAACGTGTCGGACATCTCCTTTTTTGTAGAATCAGCGTCCCGAAACTCTTTCTTTCAAAACAATGAAAGCCTATGTCTGAATTTGGAAGGTGAAATTGTGGGAAGAGTAAACAGCCTGAAGGGATTTGGCATTCAGGCCAGTGTAAAAGATGAATTAAAGTTTGAAGGAGATTTCAGCATTCGCAATACGACACAAAGGGGACGGGAGTTTTTGGACATTAAAATTGATCAACTAAATACTCAATTAGAATTCTTATCGCGAATCATTCCAAATCTAAAAATTCCGGATCCATTAAAAAATATAGGTTCAATTAACTACAGAGGCAACTTTACGGGATATTTTGAAGATTTTGTAAGTTATGGTAGTTTTACCAGCACACTCGGAAAAATAAATTCAGACATCCGGTTGAATTTGCGTCCTGGAATCGCCATGGCCAATTTTTCCGGAGACCTGAGATTTGATCAATTTGACCTTGGCCGTTTGTTCAAAAATGAAGATTTGGGCTATGCCAATTTTAATACCTACATCAAGAATGGGAAGGGTCTTACCCTGCAATCCATCCACGCAGATCTGAAAGCAAACATTGCCAATCTGGGATTCAAAAAATACGATTACAAAAACATTGCGTTTGATGGCAACATTAGTCCAGATCATCTGAATGGTAAAATAGTGATTAAAGACAAAAATCTGGATGTTGATTTTACAGGAAAAATAAGCAACTTCCAAAAAGAACCTAACTTAAATTTTACAGCAATACTGAAGAAAGCAGATTTGAAAGAACTCAAGCTATCAGATGTAAGTATCATTGTGTCAGCGGATGTTCAGGCAGATTTCCGAAATACCTTGATTGACCATTTGGATGGAGATTTGAATTTGTCTAAAATAAGCTTCTATGATTACGGAAAAAATAAGGTACTCTCACTGGGTGACATTTCATTTACACAACAGAGAAAAAATAAAATATTAAGCACAGAAATTAAATCCAATTTCCTCAATGCCTCCATCTCAGGAGAATACAGAACAGCCGGAGTGTACAATCAGCTCATCAGTTATTTACAAAAACATTATGGTCCATTCATTGATTTTCTGAAACCAAATGTAAAAAACAACACAGAGCTCTATAGTTATCATGGTTACATCAAAGGACAAAACCTGTACAGGATTTTCCATTTTATGGATTGGGATGTGCAGATGGATCAATTTATGGTCGATATCAACAATGATTTTAGATCCGATTCAATATTCATGAAAATCAGCATCGACCAATTGTCACAAGGAAAAATCACCATTCCGTATATTGGTCAGACGATTTCAGGAAATTCAAGTTTACTGACCGTGCACACAAACAGTCCGTCCATCCTTTTCAACAAAAAGGCCGTTGCGAATGAAGTTGATTTAAAAGCCATATTCAGCAATGACCGCGCCAGGGTTCTTTTATACTCCAAAGATTCTTCCCGACTAAATACACTGTATGATCTTGGCATCAATATTCTTCTGGCTGGGAAAGACAAATACATCAGTTTTGTGGATCCCAATGTAATCCTGCATGGCAAAAATTGGAAAATCAACGAAAGTTCCAAAATTGAAATTTACCAGACCGATTTTGAAATCAATAACTTCAGTCTTGAAGATTCCACCAGTAAAATTGAAATCGATGACAAGGGCAGACAAGGATTAAGATTGCTGTTTGTCAATTTAAATCTCAATTCTCTAAACAGGTTTATCGGCAGTCCAACTGTGCAGTTTGAAGGATTGTTTGACAGCAGAATTGATATCAAAAATATTTACAAGTTGGAGGATATTAATGCCATTGTCAATATTTCAAACCTTAGAGTCAATCAAAACAATTATGGGAGGACCAAAATAGATTTTGGCTTATCAAATCCAATGGAATCTGCCAAATTGAGTTTTTCCAATCAGTACAAGGAGACCAAAGTAGAGGGAAAGGGCACTTTCAATCTTCCTTTAACCGGCAAATACAAACTTCCCAAATATGAGTTGGACCTTAATTTTAACATACATTCCTTTCCAATCTCTTTTCTGGAAAATTTTATCAGTTCCATTCAAAATACCCAGGGTAGTTTTAATGGCGAGGCCAATCTGAAATATAGTAACAAGAAACTTACAGCCAAAGGAGAACTTATTACCAAAGATGGTTCTACCAACATTAATTATCTCAACACGGCTATAAAATTTGACGAGCAGAAAATTATACTGGATGGAAACCAGATCATATTCAACGACATTATCCTGAGAGATGAGCTCAACAACCCCTTAAGTCTGGTGGGAATTCTTACCCACAAAAACTTTGTAAACTATTCCATTCATGCAAACATCAATAGTCCAAAGGCTCTCATTTTAAATACTTCAAAAGGTCAAAACCCGTATTTTTATGGATATGGACTCAGTTCTGTCAACGCTGATTTTGATGGCCCTCTGGATAGATTGGATATGGGAATATCCGCCAGATCACTCAAAGGGAGTAAGTTAATCCTTCCGATCGATCAGGATCAGGTGGCTGAAGAAAATAAATTTATTCAGTTTGAAATCACAGATACCTCTTCTGAAAAGCTGCCAATAACTCCCAGACCCATTAAAGGATTAAGTCTTAATATGAACATGGATATTACAGAAGATGCTGAAATTCAAATTTTATTTGATGAAAAGACCGGTGATATTCTCAAAGGTACAGGACGTGGTAATCTGCAAATCCAATCCTTGCGAGACAATACGTTTTCTATAAAAGGCTCTTATGAGATTGAAGAGGGACAATACTTATTTACTTTGTTTAATTTTGTCAACAAGCCTTTCAAACTGAAAAGAGGAGGTACCATCCAATGGACCGGTGATCCATTGGATGCGAATATTCAAATCGAAGCTAGCTACGAAAAACTCAGTGTTTCTCCTGCTCCATTGCTCCAGGAATATACGAATTTGGATCAGGTACTTCAGCAAGAGATTAGGAATCGTACGAATGTTGATTTGACCATGTTGCTGACGGGTTCTTTGTTAAAACCAGATATTCATTTTGATCTTTCCTTTCCCGACGCCACCGGCAATTTGAAAAATCTACTCGAAAATAAACTAAGAATTCTCAGACAGAATCCAGATCAACTCAATCAGCAAGTGGCTTCGCTCATTGCATTTCGCACCTTCCTTGGAACAAATACGGGTATTGTCACCGGCTTAAGCACCACCACCATTAGCACCATGAGTGAGTTTTTATCCAATCAATTGTCCATTTTTGTATCCAACTTACTTTCTGAAGCTTTTGAAAATGTGGACTTCATATCTGGGGTTGATTTCAACATAAACTATGATGTGGACAAGAACCCTTTGGCAGAGACAAGACTCAATGAAGGAGAAGTGGCCTTTAGTCTGCGCCACCGTTTGTGGAACGATCAGTGGGCAGTGACCTTAGGTGGCAATTATGGATCCAATTCTCCCATCCTGGGAAATGCCTATTTTAATCCTGAAAGTGTCATTGAATGGAATACTCCGGTGCCGGGACTTAAAATGAGAATTTACTACAAAGCGGTGGAATCCCTTCAGGGCCTTCGACACAGAATAGGTGCGGGCGTGAGTCGAAGGAAAGAATTTGATTCTCTGCTTGATTTTAAGAAAGCACTCAAAAAGGAGTCACAAGAAATCCAAAAAGGCTTAAATTAATGAATTCAAAAAGAGTAACACTTCTCCCGAAAAGCTTAAAAGAAGATTTGGGTTTTGACAAACTCATTCAAATCTGTAGTCAATATGCTGTGGGTGAGGAAGCCAAAAATCAAATTACAAAAATAGAAATCAGCTTTGACACCGATCATATAAACCATCAGCTAAAGACCACTGAACAGCTGTATGAGATCATTTCTCAGCAGTCGATTTTCATTCAGCCTTACAGCCAGGTTGAAAGCGAACTAAAATATCTTAAAATTGAAAATTACTGTCTCTCTGTGGAAGAGATTGTTGCCATTCGCATTGTATTGGAAAATTTATTGCAAATCCGAAACATCGTTGCGCAAAAAGAATGGAGTCATTTGGATTTCATATCCCGGAAAATCGTTCAGGTACCGGATGTGGTATTTTTGGTAAAAACCATCGCTAAGATCATACAAAATGATGGAACCATTCATGATAAGGCTTCAGATGATCTATTTCTCATCCGCAAGAAAATACAAGATCGGAAATCTGATGTCTATCGGGTATTCAAAAAAGTCCTGAATCAATTAAAAATGGCAGAAGTTTTGGCAGAGGGTGAAGAGAGTATCCGCAATGGAAGGTTTGTCTTGCGGGTACTGGCAGAACACAAAAGAAAGATAGATGGAATCGTGCACGGTGAATCAGAGAAAGGGAAAACGATATTTATCGAACCAAAGGAATTGGTAGAATTGAACAATGAAATTCTGGAATTGGAATCAGAAGAAAAAAAAGAAATCTATAAAATACTAACTGCGCTTTGTCAACAAATCAGACCTCATACAGACAGCATACAAGAAAGTTATCATCAATTGGTCGAATGGGATATTTTCCTCGCCAGGGCAAAACTTACCCAATTGCTGGATGCCAAAGTACCCGGACCATCCGAAAATGATTCCATCCAGTTGGTGAGAGCGCGTCATCCATTGTTGTATCTCAAACTGAAGGACCAGGAAAAAACTTTGGTGGCTTCAGACATTGCCTTTGATGAAGCACATAGAATCATTGTGGTTTCTGGACCCAATGCCGGGGGAAAAACCATTTTGTTAAAAACAGCCGGATTGCTTCAATGCATGTACCAGGCCGGTTTACCCGTAACGGTGGATAAGGGTTCGAGGTTGAAGGTATTTAAAAAGATTTTTGCCGACATTGGAGATCATCAGTCTCTTGATGATGATTTGAGTACATACAGCGCCAAACTGAAGAATATGAGGGATTTTGATCGGCTGGCTGACAAGGATACTTTTATCCTTATCGATGAATTGGGTTCCGGCACCGAACCCGTCATCGGTGGAGCCATTGGAGAAGCTTTTCTCGATTCGGTCAATCAAAAAAAAGTAACTGGAATTGTCAATACCCATTTTTCAAATCTGAAAACATTTGCGCATCGAGAAAAAGGACTGCAAAATGCAGCAATGATTTTTGATGATAAAAAGCTATTACCCACCTACCGTTTACAAATTGGCAGACCCGGTGGATCCTTCGCATTAGAAATCGCTCAAAAAATAAAATTACCGGAACACATCGTTCATTCTGCAAAGAAAAAGGCTGGAAATCAAACGGTCCAATTTGAAAACCTCTTAACCAAGCTGGATCAGGAAAATCAAAATCTACAAAAGCAAATTGAAGAATTTAAATTCAAAAAAGCAGAATTGGACAAGCTTATCAAAAGCTATCATGAGCTGCAGAAACAAAATGAATTTAAAAAATTGAAGCTGAAGCTTGACCAAAAACAAATGGAACTTCAGCTGAGCATGAATAAGCAAAAAGAAATTGACAAATATTCAAAAGAGCTTCGAAAGGAAAAAGACCTTGAAAGATTATTGTCAAAAGCTGAAGCGGAAAAAAACAAAGTCGAGAAAAATACGGAAGATATACTCAGGCTGAGCACCGAGATCCTAAATGCACAGAATGGTGGTTCCAATCATGATCTGAAACCAGGCGATTCCGTAAAACTAATCCTAACGGGTATGTTGGGAAAAATAAGCAAGATCGAAAAAGGCAAAATCACGGTGGACACAGAAAATATGACATTCAAGTTAAAGAGAAACGAAATTGTCAAAGTCAAACCGATTATTCATGTAAAACCGGAACGGAGTATAAAATCCGATGTCGAATCTTCGGGTAAAGCATTTCATCCGGTCCTGGATCTGAGAGGAATGAGATTGTTGGAGGCAGAACAACTTTTGGAACAATTTATCGACAAAGCGTTGATATCCAATGTCAACAAGGTACATATCATTCATGGAAAAGGAAGTGGGGCCTTGAAAAAAACCGTCCTTAAAACACTAAGGCATCAGAATTATATCAAGCAGATTTCCCATCCTGAAGAGGACCCGGGAGGAGAAACCATTTCTATTGTTGAATTTCAATAATCTTCACTGACCAATGGCATCCTGGGCATGGGCATCATTTGTTCATCTGCAAACAGCTTCTTCAAATACTTCTGATATCCCAAATAAGCAATCATGGCCGCATTGTCAGTGCAATATTGCAAAGCAGGGAAATACACCTTCCAATGTTTTTGTACCGCCATGGACAAAATGCTGGCCCTCAATCCAGAATTGGCAGAGACCCCACCAGCAATCCCAAGATGGTTGAGTCCTTCATTTTCCATCGCCAAATCAATTTTCCGTATGAGAATTTCTACAATCGTGTGCTGGATCGATGCACAGAGATCGTTGAGGTTCTCTAAAATAAAATGAGGGTTTGCCTTCATTTCCTTTTGCAAAAAGTACAATACAGAAGTTTTAAATCCTGAAAAACTGTAATTGTATCCTTCCATCACCGAAACCGGAAATTTAAATCTGGGATTTCCTTTTGCGGCCAGCTGATCGATCAGGGGTCCTGCTGGATAATCAAGTCCCAACAATTTACCTACTTTGTCAAAGGCCTCTCCAGCTGCATCATCCAGTGTGCCGCCAAGAATTTTATAATTACCAATGGCATTGACCCTAACCAATTGGGTATGCCCACCCGATACCGTGAGACACAAATATGGAAAGCCGGGTTTGGGTTCTTCTATCAGCAACGAACACACATGGGCCTCCAGATGATTTACTTCTATCAAGGGTATGTCTAAAGCCAGTGTCAAGGATTTTGCAAAACCGATTCCCACCAGGAGCGAACCCATGAGACCCGGACCTCTGGTCACTACGATTCCATTGAGGTCCCTTTTATGAATGTTTGATTTATCCAGGGTCTCTCTAAAAATAGGGATCATGGCCTCCAAGTGTTTTCTCGATGCCCATTCCGGGATCACACCCCCGTACTTCCTGTGAATCTCCTGATTATATATAACATTTGTCAGAATTTTTCCATCCTCCATCACAGACATTGAACTATCGTCACAGGAAGTTTCAATGCCGAGCAAAATCACCTTTTCAGATTCCAAAATAAACTTTATCTTGTGCAAAATTACGATAATTAGAATCAAATATTGAGAAGACGTGTTAACATTTGTAGATAGCCATCATTACATTCAAATCAATTCTGAAGGTGAATTGGAATCTGTGGATGAAGCGAAGATAACAGACCACTCTTCGAGGATGATTTCCATCACAGAAAAATTTTATATCCGACCTATCTCCTCCAATGAAGGAACTAATCAAACTTTAATTCCGCTTTATCCAAATGAACAATTGCGGAGACATCCAATTTCCAATTTGAATTACGAGGTTGAATTTACCACTGATAGATCATATTCTCAAAATAAGATACAACACATCGCCGAGTTTGCACAACAAATTGCAAAGGCAGAAGCATGCCGAGAAGCAAGCTGCACTTTTGTACTGATTATTCAGAACAAGGCCGTTGTTATTTCGAAAAGACTGGAGGAATATTTGTATTTTGCTTGTTTGCACTTTACCAATCCGACAGAACTTATTTATCATCTGCAATCCATCTATCTTTCAAAAAACCTGGACAGAGAAACCGATCGACTCATATTCAAAGGCGAGATCAGAGAAGAATCTCAAATCATCCATTTGGCTAAAATTTATTTCAGAAACATAAGCGTACAGGGAAATTTTTCTGATTTTTTGAGTTTTGGATGGCCAATCAATTGATTTGAGAGAATGAGAATTTCTTCGGGATTTCTGAAGGGAAGAACCTTTTACCCACCTGCTGACAACTGGCCCACCAGACCTACCACAGACATAGCTCGTACCGGTCTTTTTAATATTCTGACCAATGAATTGAACTTTGAAATCATCAAAGTTTTGGACTTATTCGGTGGCACCGGCGCTCATTCCTACGAATTTATTTCAAGGGGATGTCATTCTGTAACCTACGTTGATAAATTTGTACCAGCGGTCAAATTCGCAAAACAAAAGGCCAAAGAATTCGACATCGAGGATAAGATAGAAATAATCCATAGAGACTATTTAATGTATATCCAAAAATGTACTCAATCTTATGATTATATTTTCGCCGGTCCTCCCTATGGCTTAAAAGAATTAAATCTGATACCGGATCAAATTTTAAACAGCACGATTTTAAATAAGGACGGATTGTTTGTGATGGAGCACAATCCGGACCATTTTTTTGAGGATCACTCAAATTTTATCAAAAAGAGAAATTATGGTCAAACCATATTCTCTTTTTTTAAGCATGGGTTAAAAGAAGAGACTCTAAATGATTAGTTGAAATTGCGGCTTGCACCCAAACTATTCTTTGCAATGCATCATTTTCTGCTTCAGAAGATTTTGGTGATGAAATTTTTGGGTTTAAATTTCATCACCAAAATCTGCCTCTTTGGGGCTGCTGGTTTAGAAAGGCTCTTTTACTTGTCGGAGATAAATTGTCAAAAATTCAGTCTTCAATAACGTCTAAGGCGTCATGTCGCGGAGTTTATGGCGCTAAGGCTTCGCCCCATTTTCTAATAAACTAAATTCCACACTTATCTTCCCTCATTTTCACATTTTCACATTTTCACATTTCCTCATTTCCCCAATTCTCTAATCCCACCAACTGCGTCGGGGGGGCACGCGAATAATTCTCTAATTAACCAATCTTCCCCTACCCTTCTCAATCAATGCCCCCAAAATAATTACCAACAAGGCACCAACAACATTGTACCAAAGGAAGCCGATGTCAGAAAAGTTGTAAAGCAAAAGGACGGTCAATTGTGCCACGCAAGCCGCTGTAAACACCGCTGTTCCCTTGATCCATTTGACAAAAAAAGCAACCAGAAAGATTCCCAGTACACTGCCATAGAAAAGGGATCCAATGATATTAATAAATTGGATTAAGTTTTCGAACAAACTTGCGTAAAAGGCAAAACCAATTGCCACACAACCCCAGAATACCGTAAATATCTTGGACCATTGCAGTTCAGAAAATCTTTTTCCGGTATCGGGGAATAGTCGCTTCTTTAGGTCCACAGAACTAGTCCCCGCCAACGAATTTAACTCAGCAGAAATAGAGGACATGGCTGCACAAAGTATGACTGCCAATAAAAGTCCAATCAGGCCTTTTGGTAAATAATTTAAGATAAAATACAAGAAAATGTAGTCCCGGTCATTGGCCTCTTCGGCAACACGATTGGTTTGGACATAGTTCTTGACCTCTTCTCTGATTCTATTTTGCGCCTGATCCAATTGATGAAATTCTTTCGAATCGTAGGAGCTATTTTGCAACAATGAAATTCGCTGATTGTGTACCTTCTCCAACTCAGAAGATTTGCTTTGATAAAATAAGTTGTGCTGAATGGCGAGGGTTTCATTCAACTTCTGATTGTAGGTCAGAGGTGTCTTTTCAAACTGAAAATATGAAAATAACAAAACCCCACACAACAATATAAAAATCTGCATGGGAATCTTAACCAAACCATTAAAAAACAAGCCCATTTGACTTTCCCTGATGTTCTTACCACTCAGATATCTCTGCACCTGGGACTGATCGGTTCCAAAATAAGCAAGCGCGAGAAAAAAACCTCCCGTAATGCCCGCCCAAACATTGTAGCGGTTGTTAAAATCCAAATTAAAATCAATGGCTTCCATTCGTCCTGCGTTACCCGCCAGGGAGAGTGCATCCCAAAAATCAAAAGATTCCGGAAATGAATACAATAAAAAGACAAAAACAAATACCATCCCTATCAGGATAATTGCCATCTGTTGGATCTGGGTAACCGTCACTGCTTTGGCACCTCCACCAACGGTATAAAAGATTACCAAAATTCCTACCAAAACCTGAGTTAGTTGAAGGTTCCAGCCAAGAACTGAGGACAAGATAATGGCCGGAGCATAGAGGGTAATGCCTGCAGCCAGTCCTCTTTGAATTAAAAAAATAAAAGCTGCAAAAAGTCTGGTCTTCAGATCAAATCTCTGCTCCAAATACTCATAAGCTGTCAGTACTTTCAACTTGTAAAAAGCCGGAATAAAATAAAACATAATCACCCACATTGCCAATGGCAATCCAAAATAAAACTGCACAAACCGAAGGCCATCGCTAAAGCCTTGTCCCGTCGTGCTGATAAATGTGATTGCGCTGGCTTGTGTGGCCATCACCGTGAGTCCAACTTTCCACCAGACAGAACTGTTGTCGCCTACCACAAAATCCCTCAGGTCAGATTGCTTTCTTGTTCTGTACCAACCATAGATGGCAATAAATCCAAGTACAGCGAGCAATACGATCCAATCAAATACTGACATGCTATTGGGAAAAACGATGCGTAATTAAAAACAAAATGGCGATAATTAATGTCAGGCTCGTTAATAACAAAGCAAGACTCTTCCATTTATCCATTGATGGCCTCATGCTCAGAATGACAATAGATTTGCCCACAATCGAAATGCTCCCGGGACCCCTGCTGGTAATTGTCTAAACCAAGCGATGGAACTGTAAATTAAATACCCCTTGCCCTGTTTTTTGACAAGAAGGCCTGAGTGGAGGGCTTTTTCGCCCGGATCTGTAAAGGAAAGCAATTCATCAAAACCAGAATACAAATCCGGGAAATAAAGTCCCCTTTCTTGTACCCAATGCTCAAAATCATGCGTTGTAATTTTATTGGGTGTGGTAAAAACAGGATGCTCAGGAATCAGAATCTCAACAGGAGAATTTTCATCAGTGACTCTTGCCCTGGAAATTCTAAATGAATCTCCGAGAAAGTCCTTGCTCACCAATTGTTGGGAGGTATTGTATTGAAAAATAACTTTTCCACCTTCATTTGCAAAACGCTCAATACCCGGCTTTGCTTTTTTTAAGTCTCCCTGTGTATTGAAAGCCCGAATTCCAAATACCAGCACATCGTAGTCGGATTTTCCAATGGTTTCAATGGCAGAGGCCGGAAGGATCGTGCATGTAAAACCCATGTCCCTTATTGCTTCATCGGTAAAGTCTCCGGCACCGTCTATGTAAGCGACTCTCTTTTGTTTAATTTTCAAATCAATAACGGTCAGATTTACCAATGCAGGTAGCAAAACATTCTGCCATGAAATGTGCGGGTATTCAATTTTATGATGGGTAAATAATTTCTGTTGATCACTTCGGATGGCCAGTTCCAATTTTCGCGCATTAAAGTCCTTTGTGTATAGAAGAAACTTTACTTTAAGTTTGTCTGATTTTTTTTCAAGTTGGAAATCGATCGATTCCGGCGTCACAGTGATACCTGCTGGCACTTCTAAACTTAATTTGCCCTTCTGATGATCGATGTTGGATGAAATTTCAAACTCAAGCTCACATCCCTTGTCGGAAGAGAGCAGGTACATTTGTTTCAGCTGTTTGACTGTGATTGCAGGTAATACATCCAATCCCTGTATCACTTCCCCCAAGACAGGATCGTCTTTTTTAAAGACAACATCTCTGGTGTACACATAATTCTTACCATGAATCTCAAACTGAAATGCACATTTCAAGGACTTGGCAGCTTCAGATGCATTGACCTGTTGGATGTCATCTACTTCATAATGACCCAAGCCTCTGCCGTGCAACAACCAGAAAGGAGAAGTAAATGGCAGGGAAGGAATGCTCAGCTGTGCAGACCAAAATACCGGTTTGTTCAATTCAACAAATGTGTTGTAATTGGTATCGTGGAGAGATGGTAAAAATTGTATTTTTTTTAGAAGTACCCCTTTCTGGAGTCTGCTGATAAACTCTGCATTCAATTTTTTATGTTCGCCATGGCCAATCGTTTGCTCATCGGCATAAGCTTCGGCGTAGATGCCGGCGCATTGAAAAATAAGCTGACGAACTTCTTTCAGTTTGATTTCCTTCCAATGTCCCAGATTTAATTCTTCAATAAATGATTCTGTTTTTTGCAACAATGGAATGCTTAATTCCGGATGATCCACATCGTAATTTTTGATCAGCTCGTCGATGATTTTCTCCACGTTTCCTCCTCCGTTGAATCTCGACCAACTCAGGTTCAGACCATCAAAGGGAGAAATTTCGTTGGCCCCCTTGGGAGCATCCAATCTTTCAAAATATTCCATTTGACTGCCTCGCTGGCTGTTAATTCCAAAACCCTGTGATTTGTGCATGCTTCTGCTGCGAGCGGAAACCTCCCCATTGGACAATCCTAGAGCAGGATAATATGCGCCAATGTCCAAACTGTACAAATGCGATTTGTCGGCTTCTTCAAATTTCTCGCGGGTTCCCCAAAAAAACCAGGAGGTATTAAAAAGCAATCTTGAAACCCTTACGGGTTCAAGATTTTTGAGTTCATTCACTTTATACAAACTGTTTCTGGCCTGATCGAAGGCCTCTTTGGCAAGGATGGCAGAAGCAGTGTGGTGACCGTGGGTTTTGCCGCTGGTGCGATGATCAAATCTATTGATGATGACATCCGGTTGGATGGTGCGTATGAGTCTCACCAAATCCAATAATATGGTATCCTTCTCCCAGATAGAAAAAGTTTCTTCAGCAGTTTTGGAGTATCCAAAATCGTTGGCTCTGGTAAAATACTGTTGCCCGCCGTCAATTTTGCGGGCCTCCAGCAATTCCTGGGTTCTGATCACACCGAGTAATTCATCCAATTCAGGACCAATTAAGTTTTGACCTCCATCTCCCCGAGTCAAGGATACATAGGAAGTGCGGAGTTTGAGTTCATTGGACAGATAGCTGATCAGTCTGGTGTTTTCATCATCGGGGTGTGCTGCGACGTAGAGAACGGAACCCACCACTTTTAATTTTTTAAGATCCTCCAGAATTTGGGCAGAGTTGGAGGTTTGAGAACCGAGTTGAGACTGTATAAAAATTAAAGCGAAAAAGAATAAGTAAAATCTGTTCATAGACTAAATGCAATAAAACGCGAAGATCCTATTTTGTGGTATAATTAGGTCTAAACAAAGACGGTCTTTTTACATTATTACTCACAAAATCAGTCCTACTTGGATTTACAAAAGGCCATAGAACCTAAAAATCACAGGCAGGTGCTCATTTTGGGGCCCTGCAGCGCTGAATCTCCTGAACAACTGAATGCTCTGGCAAAATCGATCAGGGAGTTTAAACCTGATCTCATCAGAGCAGGGATCTGGAAGCCAAGGACCAGACCGGGACAGTTTCAGGGAAAAGGCGAAATGGCTTTGCACTGGTTACAGGATTTGAAGCAGGAATTTGGGTATAAGGTCTGTACCGAAGTCGCCAATCCCAAACATGTAGAACTCTGCTTAAAGGCAGGTATCGATGTATTGTGGATCGGTGCAAGAACCAGCGTCAACCCTTTTTATGTAGAGGAGATTGCAGAAACCTTAAGGGGAGTCGACATCCCAGTTATGGTCAAGAACCCAATCAATCCTGATTTGGCCCTGTGGCAAGGCGCTATAGAGCGGTTTTACGCGGTAGGAATCCGGCGACTTGCTGCCATTCATAGGGGGTTTTCTTTTTATGGAAATTCGATTTACCGCAATGTTCCTCGCTGGCAAATCCCCATCGAATTGAAGAGAAAATTGCCCGATTTGCAGCTCATTGCAGACATCAGTCATATCAGCGGGCATCCCGAAAATCACCTTGAAATTGCCCAAATTGCGACTGATTTGCACTACGACGGCCTTATGGTAGAAGTACACCCTGACCCAAAAAATGCCCTGAGCGATGCCGATCAGCAGGTTACGGCAGAGTTTTTGAAAAAGGAGATTTTAGACAAACTGATCTACCGCAAGCATAAAACAGAAAATCAGAAATTCAATCAGAGCATCGAAACCATCCGATCCAAAATTGACGGACTGGATCAGCAACTGATCAATCTATTGTCAGACAGAATGCAGCTTGCCAGACAGATCGGCATCGAAAAAGAGAAAGAAGGAATTTCCATTTACCAACCCGATCGCTGGAATCAGATTGTGCACCAATTGCTGGAGACTGCCAAAGAAAATCAGCTGAGCGAAGAGTTTATCTTTTCCTTGATAGAAGCCATTCACATCGAATCCATCCACCATCAAAGCGAGATGATGAACAGGAGACATCAATAAAATTTGAAAAATTAAATTT
Source organism: Saprospiraceae bacterium (assembly GCA_016715965.1). Lineage (NCBI taxonomy): Bacteria > Pseudomonadati > Bacteroidota > Saprospiria > Saprospirales > Saprospiraceae > Saprospiraceae bacterium. The sequence continues at coordinate 162,412 of JADJXG010000001.1, forward strand.
CTTTATATAACCCCTTTATCCGTTAAATACCTTTCAGCATCCAGGGCCGCCATACAACCTGAACCAGCGGCCGTCACAGCCTGCCTGTAAATCCTGTCCTGCACATCGCCAGATGCAAAAACTCCGGCTATATTGGTTCTGGATGTGCCCGGGATGGTCTTGATATATCCCTGATCATCCATGTCCAACCAATTGACAAATGGATCAGAATTGGGTTTGTGACCAATGGCGATAAAAAAAGCGCTTACAGGTATCTCATTGATTTCCTGTGTCTTGTTGTTGATAATTTTCATCCCCGTGACTTCTTCATCCCCCAGAATTTCAAGGGTTTCTGTATTCCAATGGATCTGAATGGCCGGATTGTTGGCTACCCTCTCCTGCATAATTTTGGAAGCCCTCATTTGATCCCGTCTCACCAATAAATGTACTTTCGGACATAGTTTGGCCAAATAACTGGCTTCCTCTGCGGCCGTATCTCCGCCGCCCACGACTGCCACTTCCTTGCCTCTGAAAAAGAATCCATCGCAAACCGCGCAGGCGGACACTCCCTTATTCATGAGTCTTTGTTCAGATGGAAGTCCAAGCCACTTGGCACTTGCACCGGTGGAAATGATAACCGTATGGCTTAGAAGGACTTCACCGGACTCAGTCCACAATTTGTGAACCGGACCTGTAAAATCCACTTGCGTAATTCTCTCATAACGAATATCCGTCTGAAACCTTTCCGCCTGGGCTTTAAAATCTTCCATCATTTGAGGCCCGTGGATGCCCTTGGGATAACCTGGATAGTTTTCCACTTCAGTGGTTATCATCAACTGGCCTCCCGGCTCAGATCCTGTGAATAATATGGGCTTCATATTTGCTCTGGCTGCATAGATAGCGGCCGTATATCCTGCCGGACCAGAACCGACGATGATGGTATGATGAATGTTCATTTTTAATCTGTATATTTATAAGCTCTACATTAAGAAATGATATTCAAAAAGGTTTAAAAGCTTGGACTGATCTATAGCCTCCAAGACAATATCCGCGCGATTGTAAATGGGATGTCTTTGAAGGTACAATTCAGTGATTTGGGAAATTGAAGGAAGCTCATTCTGGAAAAGAGGTCGGGATCCATGCTTAAGAAAATTAACTAAATTCTCGGGGGCTTGAAACAAATAAACCGAATGTCCTCTTTTTTTCATCCAATGCAGATTGTCAAACCAACAAGGCAAGCCACCTCCTGTAGCAACAACAGAAGGATTTTCTTCCATCAGGGCCAGTAAATACTTCCTTTCAAGCGCTCTGAACTGGATTTCGCCGGATTCCTGCCAGATTGCAGAAATTGATTTACACTGAGCTTGTTCGATTCTAGCATCGGTATCAATCATGGGCAGTTGATACTTTTTAGACAGGGCCAGCGCAAGACTGGATTTTCCAGAGCCAGGCATTCCTATTAAAAAAATGTGCTTTTTCAACGGCATATTAAACAAAGCGAGGTTTATTGGATTTTGTTTTAATTTGAACCATGAAAGAAGTATTTACCATTTTTTGCCTGGCCTTGCTAATGGGCAATTGCAAACCAAAAAGTCAGGATCAAATTAAGGAAGATGACAAAAGCTATTTGGACCCCTACCTGGACGCCATCCGCATTTCAGCCAGCGCAGAGCAACCGGAAGACAGCACACATGGTGCAAAAATTCATTTTAAAGAAACGGAGTTTAATTTTGGGGACCTCAAAGAAGGCGATACCGTAAGAATCAGTTTTCCATTTGTAAACAAAGGAAATGCAAGATTACTGGTCAATAGAGTCAGCACGAGCTGCGGCTGTACACGACCCGAATGGCCTAAAGGATTTATCCAGCCAGGAGATTCCGGAGTAATTACAGCCTTATTTGTGTCAAATGAAAAATCAGGATTGCAAGAAAAGATCATTTCAGTATTTACCAACAGCAATCCCCCGCAAACAGATCTAAAAATCAAAGGAAATGTATTAAAATAGGCCTCTCAATCCTCAGGCTGAATGTTATCTTTGCGAATTAAATCATAAAAACACAATCAATATGGACGGTTTATTGGGCCAATTGCTTCCTTTTCTCTTGATATTTGTGATCATGTATTTTTTCTTTTTGCGACCTCAGATCAAAAAGCAGAAAGAGCAGAACAACTTTCTGGGAAATATTGCAAAAGGAGATCAGGTGGCCACAGGGTCAGGAATGATTGGCAGAATTACAAAAATCGATGATCAGGTGGTAGAATTGCAACTGGATTCCAAATCTTTTGTAAAGGTCCTAAAATCGGCCATTTCAAAAGAAGCAACAGAGTCTTTGAAAGGCAAAAATTATCTGGACTGACAGGATTTGGGATTTTTATTCCATGGGTAAGCGGGTACAACTGTCCTGATATTTGTTTTACTTTATAACATGACCCATCGTCCGAAGAAAAAAAAAGATTTTCTTCCTCAACCAAAATACGAAGGAGGACCCAAAGCCATGGGCTTGTTTATAGACTCCCATTTGGTCTATCCCAAATCGGCCATCGAACATAAAATATCCGGTATTGTCAAGGTTAAAATCGAGATTGACTACCATGGCAATGTCATCAATGCCAGGGCGATGAACCATCTTGGTCATGGCTGTGATGAAGAAGCAGAGAGGGTATCTTCTCTATTAAAATTTGATGTGCCCAAACTTCGTCAAGGTAAGGTCCGGTACTTTAAAACCATCCATATACGCTTTGGTCTGAAACAAACCGCTGTGACCAAACAGACTTTTAAATATCAATTGATACCCGACACCCATGAAACAGAAGTAAAAGGAAATACGAATTATCAATATAAAATTACACTTACAAACACCCATAAACCCAATAATGATTGAAGATGTTAAATCCTGCAGTTTTATCAACGATTGTTTTTTTCTATTCAACCGGAATATTGAGCGCTCAACAAAGGATTGATAAGACATTATACTCAGAATCTGAAAAACGTGAATACATCGTTGCTCTGCCCTCTGATCAAGCTCCTATCGGAGGATTTCCTGTTGTTTTTATGTTTCATGGCACGGGGGGAGATGGAGAAAAATTCTACCAGATTTCAGGATGGAAAGAAAATGCCCTGGCCAATGATTTTATTGCAGTGTTTCCAAGTGCTTTGAGGTATTGCCTTATTGAAGATGGACAACAAAACAGGACCACCAAATGGAATTGCAAAGACCTTTCCGAGAATTTATGCTCCGGTCAACAAATGAAAGATGATGTACTTTTCTTTGAGCAGATGTTGGATTCGCTTAAATCTGAGTTTGAAATTAATCCTTGTAAAATTTATGTAAGCGGTTTTTCCAATGGTTCTTGCTTTGGCTCAAAACTTAGTGTAAAACTTGGGCATAAAATTGCTGCCTATGGGGGTGTTGGCGGATTCATGGGCATTGATGATACTTTGCAAAATGTGGTTTCCGCACCTTTGTGGCTGATGGTAGGAACGAAAGACAATCGCTTTACAGAAGGTTTTGGAATTAAAGAATTTCCATTTAATGATAGTATTTTGATTTATTTTAATGGAGCCGTCCAGAGATATCTCTACTCTCTTCAATTAAAACACGAATACACCAAAGAAGAATTACCCAATGCACTGACGTATCGATTTAATACATCCATCCATCCAAATAAAAATGCGGAGTTTAAATTTACGCTTATTAAAAATTTAACGCATCAATATCCAAATGGCAATAATTTTCCTGTCAATATCAGTCAAATTTTTTGGGACTATTTTAAGGATCTTTGCCAACTTGTGGACGCTGAAGAAATCGCTGAAAAACGTAGCTATTTTCAGATCTATCCCAATCCGAGCCTTTCGGGTGATCTGATCATCGAATCAGAAACAACAGCAATGCTGGATTTGTATCATTTAAGTGGTGAAAATCTGATTTCAGGACAATGGATACAAAGTGGACTCAACAAAATAAAATTGAATCTATCGCCTGGATTTTATTTTTTGAAAATTTATTCCGGGAAGCATTCCCATATTGAAAAACTGATGGTCAATTAAAAGTACCTTTTGGACATCCATGAATGTTAAATGTCCAGGTATTTTTTACATTTTATTTATTGCTTAATGGACAAAAGTAGGACAAGAAAAATAATGTTTAAAAAGACTTAATTTGGTTGGATAAATAATGCTTTTACAATACACCTGTCCAAAATAAATTTAAATTTGAAATGTGACCATTGATTTACAAGTGAATACTAATTTTGAACCGTTATTATAAAATTGAACCCTCATAACAGTTATTGCAATTTAAAAAATATCTTTTGTTTATCAAACTTCATGTATGTTACTTTCTTTTGGCCGTCAAAAGAAAGTAACCAAAGAAAACTCGCGGCTGGACTCCTCGCTCACCCAACTGCAGCTCTTTCGCTATGTGACTGACTGGTGTTCCCCATACGGGGAACATTGGAGTGACACAAAGTCACTCCAAAAGGAGGGAACCGTCCCTCAAAGGGCGGCTTGGAGTGCGCCGCCTCGATGGGCTGTTCTTTTGTTTAGCTTCCCACAAGCGCTAACGCGTTCTTTCGCTTCTCGTGCTGTCGCACTCGACCACTCCTAAAGTCGTGGATCGCTCAATCACTGCGGAGCCCTAAGCCGCATTGAAATGCATAAAAACCATCATTATTCCTGATATTTAAATCTAAATAATGAGTAATATTACGAGCCTTTTCGTCAGCGGCCCAAGAAGGACAGATTTTGGAAATAGCGCCTTATATTGTCGCTCCTTTAACTGAAACTAATATGATGTACCCATCAAACAAACTATCATAATGAAATCATATTATGGAGCGGCAATATACAGCGCCCAAAATCTGTCCCAACAGTGAACTTTGCAAAATGAACCCAATTAAGCCAAATAGAACCAAGGAAGATGCCGCCTTAGAAAAGGCTGCGTTTTTGTCCACTTTTTGAGCGACAAAAAGTGGGAATGTTGATTTGTAAAAATTATTTTGGACATATGTGCTTTTACAATATTATTAAAATACAAGCACTATGAAGCTGAATACGGAATCCGAATTATCACCTTGGTCCCTAAGCTCATATTATCCTCATCCAATAAATCAATAATTTCTTGAGAACCGGTGATGGTTTCGCCATTGTTAATGTACCGCAAACGCTCTTCAGTGAGCTTCATCCCCAAAGATTTTCGGGTTGAATTCATTTGCTGCTTTTGTTGTGCAGAAGCTTGTCGACCGATTCCATTGTCTGTAATTTCTATAATCAGATAAGGCTCGGAAAGGTACAGGTCAATGTGTAATTTTGCATCAGCTTCTTTAGGCAAGAGTCCATGCCATATTGCATTTTCCACATAAGGCTGGAGGAGCAAAGGTGGAATTTCAATAAACTCGCAAGGAACATCAGGGCTAACTGAAACCTGATACACAAATTTATGGTCAAATCGCAATTGCTCCAATTCAATGTAGAGTTTCAAAGATTCGAGTTCACTTTCAAGAGAGACCAACTGGTGTGCCGAATTATCCAAAATAATTCTGATCAACCTTGCGAACTTAGTCAGATACAGCGAAGACTTTTTTAAATCACTTTTAATAATGTACCGATTGATCGAATTCAGACAATTAAAAATAAAATGTGGATTCATCTGAGCGCGCAATGCAGCCATTTTGGATTCTTCAACTTGCTTGTTAAATTCTGCTTTCAGACTTTCTGTGCGACGAACCTGAAATATACGCCATTGGTAAATTCCAAAAATTAATCCTGTCAGAAAAAATAGAACCGAAATTTTAAACCAATTGTGTTGATAAAATGGAGCTTCCACCAAAATATCCAATTTGATTGGATCGCTCCAAACACCACCCACATTGGCTACTTTCACATGGAAGCTATACCTTCCTGCCGGCACATTGGCAAAATGAGCAAATCTCTGATTGATGATGTAATGCCATTCTTTGTCTCTATTGACCAACTGATATGCAAATTGGTGGTAGTCCTGATTGGCATAATCCAGACATCCGAACTCTATGGAAAAATATTCCACTCCCGACCTGATGACAAGCAATCCGGGGAGGCTATCTGACAATGAAACTGAACCCGCATTTGTGCTCATCTCATCCAGATAGACCGTTGGTTTGGTGAGTTGATGGTCAAAAAGTTCGTAGTTCACTTTACAATATTGACCAGGCGCAGACATATAAAAACTTCCCTGTCCTGCATTCGAATAACGAACCAGCAAATTGTATCGGTCAATTCCTACATTTTGCTTGAACTGCATGAATCTATTCTTCTCAATATCGTATTTTAAAATTCCCTTGTAAGTAGAGAGCCACAGGTTGTTTCTCTGATCCAATGCCATTCTGGAAATGATGGGGGTGGTCAAACCTTCATTCACACCAATCACTCGAATCTCAGGTGGTCCGTCCTTCTTCATTGAAATTTTAACCAATCCGATATTGTTGACCGCCAACCACAAATTAGAATTTGCATCTGACGAAACACCAACGATCTTCGCTTCCTTTGCGGTTAAAATATGATCAATTGGAATGTAATTCAAACGATGATCCGATTCAGTGAAGTAGGCCAACTTGGTATCACTGCTCACCCACCTGCGGTGATCGGGTGATATACATGCGTTGGAAATTCGCATGGGTTTGTTTTGAGAATCTGTGTGGATTAACGTCAGCTCATTGAGTTTTTCACTCCGGGTATTCCACTGAAAAAGTGTGCCATTTTCGGTCAACACAAAAATGGAAAGTGAGGAATCCTGAATAAATGATTTAAAAGTGTTGGATGTTTCCGGGCGATGATCGCTGTAAAAATTCTTAATCCTTCTAAGTTTTCTCCTTTCCGGCAAAAACTGGTACAGATAATCCCGTGTCAACAACCAATATTTTCCGTCTGCATCCAATACCAAATCTTTAAGTAAAACTTTGTGATCGATGGACTGATTTGTTTCTACAGAGAGTGCATACAATTCATTGGTGTTCGTATTTAACACATTGAGACCATTGCCCATAAAGGTGGCGAAATAAATTTCATTCCTTTGTGGGTTTTCCAGTATTTTAAAAATATTAAACAGCTCACCATGCTGACTGGACTTGATGGGTAATCGCTTAAATTGAAAAAGACGATTAAAGGGACTGTATTTATAAAATCCGATTTCATCACTAAGGATGATTTCGCCATTTCGACCCAATAATATTTTAGTGATGAAACAAGCCTTTGAATCAAGATTCAGAAGAGGATCCAAAGAATATTTTCCTGTCAGTTTATTAAACACAAGTAAACCCCGATCACCGGACGCCACCCAAAACTCATCTTCGCTTTTAATTTGGAGGTCAAAAGATAAATTAAAATGTCCTTGTTGGATGGAATCAATGAGGTAGTCTCTGGACTTTCCGGATTTTGGATCAAACCAACTGATGGCATTTTCTTCAAAAGAAAGCCACATGGTGGAATCGGAATCATAAATTAATTTATTACAAGACTTGTGTCTTTTATGTTGGAACACGTGCAACAGAGAAAGGTCCTGTTCATTCCATTTGTACAAACCATTTTTGGTGCAAAGCCAATAATTTCCATTCCCAAGATCATGTACAAATTGGACCATATTCAGCTCAGGCCGAATGGGAATATTTCCATTGTCTGTACCTGAGGTAAGGTGCACCTGTAAAAATTCATTTGTTTGCGGGTGATAAATCTTTAATCCCAAATTATACCCACTATACCAGATGCGTCCTTTCTTGTCCTTGTGCAAAATTTTAAATTCATCGTCTATGGCTTTTGATATTTGTGTCTTTTCATTGGAAAAGTGGGAAAACTTTTGGGTCAAAGGATGAAATGTGCTAATGCCACCTTCATGGTACGCAATCCAGATAATCCCATCCTGATCGACATAGAGGTTTTGGCCATAATCATGAAGCAATGAGGTAGAGTCGGACTTGTTGTGTCTGAATACTTTGAATTTGTAGCCATCAAAACGATTTAGACCATCTCTTGTTCCCACCCACAAGAATCCGGAAGAATCAAATGAAATATGGCTGACCCAATTGTTGGATAATCCTTTTAGTTCATTGTACAGTTCAAAAGTTTCAGAAGATTGAGCTCTTATTGAACCTATCAATAAATATATCAAAGCCAGGCAAGTTGCTAAGCTTCTTGAATGTGTTTGTCTTTGAATATTAAATTTAGAAATGCTTGATTTAGAATGCAAAATTTTAGAATGAAGAGGTAAAAGTAGGAAAAATTGTGAATTGGTTTGATGGATATGCAGACTTAGAATTTGAGTTCATTTATGATTGCTTACTGATTCATGAAAATTCTCTCCTTATTTTATTCTTACTTTCTTTTTCCGCAAAAGAAAGTAAGCAAAGAAAACTCGTCACAAAAAAAGGCGATCACGCCGTTGGCGTGACCAGGTTCTCCGAGCGGGCGTCCCCAAGAGTACTTGGAGACTTGATTTCCCGCTCTACTAACCTTTCGCTGGTTTTTTGTGACAATCCCAAATATGAGAAATATTTAGTTGCCGAATATATTTCCTAATTGGATTAAAAGAATCTTACTTTAATTCATGCAACACCTACTGAATGTCTCGTGATGGTCATTCATTTGAAAAATTAGAATTCAGTCTACTGTTGAAATTTTTTACTCAGCAATAACCAACTTCCTACTGCTCCATTGGTCCATTCCCTTGATCAAGATAACATAGGTTCCTGGTTTTATAACATCTGGCAATACGAATATATTCTGTTTAGAATCGCTGTTTTGCAAAACAAATGCTTGCCCTGTCTGATCAAAAAGGGTCATTTCTTGAACAATTGCATCCACGGTTGATTCGACGATGATCTGTCTTCCCTGAATCCACAATTTAAAATTAAACCCAGTATTTTCTCCTTTTGGATCAGCATTGGATTGAATGGTTTTCCAGGCTTCATATCTGGTGTCCAAAGAATCTATTGGATCCAAACCTCTTCTCACTGAACCCACACTGATGTCCAGAAAAAATTCTCCCGGCAAGTCTGTTGGCCTAGCCACACGAATAAAAGAAGATCTCGATGAAAGTCCCTCATTGAGACAGCGGCTGTCTGCTCCAGGGATTTTAGCCGCCCTCATGGCTTCCATCAAGCGGTCTGCCAAACTACCTGAGGATCTTAAAAATCTCGCTTCCATAGAATCAATGACATAATTGCCAATCAAAATATTTCCCTGTATGCTGTAATACCTTCCGGCAACATGCTTTTTTGAATTGAGGCAGTTGGCACCGGTGTATCCTGCAGCAGTAGGATCTGACTGAGGACCTAAAACTGCAGCACCATATTGCCGGATGGAAGGATTCCCTTCAGCATCATTGATGACCAACCAATTGAGCAACTCCTGAGCGTTTAATCCTTCTTCCAATTTGACCGAACCGTTGCCCTGGTTGACCGGATGCCAATAAGACTGGGTATGCAGGGCACCTACTCCCGGCAACAAATGACTTATAATCAATGCCTGATATCCTTCTCTGTCCAAGGATAGACAGGTGGCACCTGCTCCTCCTACTTCTCCGGTCATCGTATCGACAGCTACTATAGAAAAAGTGTGTTGGGCCGGTAATTTATTCTGATATGCTTGAAATAAAATAGAAATGATCAGAAAACAGAATCCAATTTTCATTTTTTGAAATTTAAACAAAGATATTCTTTTGATTCGTAATTGCACAACTAAATTTTCGCGATCTTATAACAATAAAAATTTAACCAATGCAATTTGCCAACATACTACTGTTGAAAAACCATACCTTTGCATGACAATCCAATTCAATGTCCTCAGCTCTTATTTCACCTTCCTTACTTTCCTGTGATTTTTTAAAGATCGGCAAAGAAGTCGAAATGCTCAATGAATCAGAAGCAGACTGGTTGCATCTGGATGTGATGGACGGTTCATTTGTTCCCAATATTTCATTTGGGCTTCCAGTTATTTCTGCCGTCAAAAAAATAAGCAGACTGCCCCTGGATGTCCATTTGATGATTGTGAATCCAGAAAAATACCTCAGTGATTTTAGAAATGCGGGTGCCGACCACATCACGGTGCATTATGAAGCTTGTACGCATTTACACCGCACCCTGCATCAAATCAAAGAAACGGGCGCAAAGGCTGGCGTTGCCCTCAATCCTCATACTCCGGTCGAAGTTTTGTTTGATGTTTTGGAAGAGGTGGATCTGGTCATTATGATGTCGGTCAATCCCGGTTTTGGCGGACAAAAATTTATCTACCGAAGTTTGGATAAGATCAAAAGGCTACGAAAAGAAATCATAGAAAGAAATCTAAATACACTCATCGAAGTGGATGGCGGCGTGGGTTTGCAAAATGCTGAAGTCATCCTCTCTGCGGGAGCACAGGTTTTGGTAGCCGGAAATGCGGTGTTCAATACAGCTGATCCAAGCAAAACCATCCAACAGTTTAAAATGATCTCAGCAGGCAATTTTGTTTGATTTCAATCGTTTGCATTCGATGAGTTTTTCCGGTATAAGGCGGGCGATATACCCATCTTTATTTTTCCTTCTAATGTTGCCATTGGCAAATGGTCAATCAACCATCAAGGGACTAATTACTGACTTTACAACCGGTGAGCCTTTATCTGCTGTAATAGTTTACATCCCACAAACCAATTACTGGACAGAATCCGATGTAAAAGGTCAATACAGTTTAAAGCTAGGAGATCAAATGACTGGGATTTTGAAAATTCAGAAGTTGGGATATGAAACTTTGGAATTTGATTTGAAAAATATTTCTGCAACCGAAAGACTAAATTTCAATCCTAAACTAAAACCCATTATTTCCCAAGAGGTCGTCGTTAAAGATCTGCGCAAAAACGATGAATCGATCATACGCGAAAAAGCCGAATCTTTTGCACTTTTACCTACCGCCAATTCCAATTTGGAAAGCATCTTACCCAGCATTGGTTTGGGAGTCAGGTTTAGCGCCGGCGGTGAACTCTCCAGCCAATACAGCGTGAGAGGTGGCAGCTATGATGAAAACTTGGTTTTCATTAATGATTTTGAAATTCTACGACCACAGCTCATCCGCAATGGTCAGCAAGAAGGTTTGACTTTTCCAAATCCGGATTTGATCAGGGATCTTAGTTTTTCTTCAGGAGGATTTGAAGCTAAGTATGGAGAAAAATCTTCTTCGGTTTTGGATATCAAATACAAAGTACCCGATTCACTGAGGGCCAGCGTGAGTGGCAGTTTATTGGGTTTTTCAACACATTTGGAAGGCTCTTCAGGATTTCTATCCAAAGATAAATCAAAAAATTTCAAATTCCTTTCCGGCTTTCGATACAAAACCAATCAATACTTACTCAATACTTTGGCGGTAGAGGGAGAATACCAACCCCATTTTTTTGATTTTCAAAATCTGCTGAGCTGGGATTTCCATCCCAACTGGCAATGGAGTTGGATTGGAAACATCAACAGTTCCCGATTTAGTCTTATTCCTGAATCCGGAAGTCAGGCCAAGGGATCTTTGTTTTTTATTATCCGGCTAAATACGGCTTTTGAAGGCAGCGAAAGTGACTACTTCAACCAATGGATGACAGGGACCAGTTTGAGTTATTTTCCAAAAAACAGGAAAAATCTGTTTTATGTCAAATGGATTTCTTCTCTCTACCGGGGTCAGGAGGCAGAGCGCTTTGATGTCTTGGGATATTACAGACTTTCAGAAATTGAAAATGATCAAAAAGACGTAGAAGGCCGTGAAGTGCAGTTGTTGGGGACCGGTACCCAACATTTATATGGCCGCAATTATTTAGACAATCTGGTCCATCATCATGAGATTCGATCGGGAATTCAGTTGGGAAATGCAGGCAGTCATGGAAGTCATTATTTACAAGCCGGATTAAACATACGGCAGGAACTATTTCTGGACAGAATTTTAGAATGGGAAAGAATCGATTCAGCGGGATACTCCATTCCATATCTACACGATTCTATAGTATTGAGTCAGTATGTTTCTTCACAAAATCAATTTTCAAATATAAAATCTGCATTCTGGCTGCAAGATCAATTTATTTATTCTATTTCCAACAAATGGAAATCACAGATTAATGCCGGTATCAGAACCCATTACAATCATTTGAATGGCGAATTTTTAATCAACCCACGTCTTAAAATAGAACTCATTCCCAACGATCATCCACAAAATCTTAGATTATGGTTGGCCGGTGGACTTTATCCTCAGGTGGCTTTTTATCGGGAAATGAGGAATCCGAACGGCAGCTTTAATGAAGATCTTCGCGCCCAAAAGTCCTGGCATCTCATCGCCGGACTCAAAAAAGATTTTCTTTGGCCCAGCGTGAGTTCCACCCGTTTTAGGTGGATTTCAGAGATGTATTATAAATCCATGTGGGACATGGTCAGTTATAATCTGGACAATGTTCGCATCCGGTATTCCGGACAGAATGATTCAGAGGCATACGCCATCGGTTGGGACAATCGAATTCACGGAGAGTTTGTGCCAGGTGTGGAATCGTGGGTCAATCTGTCGATTCTGCGGACGCGTGAAAAATTGAATGGAATCCAACATCTGATTCCGGGTAAGAACATCGCAGAATCCACCGAGGTCAATGATGTGCCAAGGCCGGTGGATCAATTGGCTGCCATCAGCTTATTTTTTCAGGATTTTTTGCCCAACAGACCCCAATTTAAAATGCACATGCAGGGGACTGTGGCCAGTGGTATTCCGTATGGCTTTAAAGAGGCCAATGAAATTTTCAGAAACATCTACAGACTAAGACCCTATCACAGAGTGGACATTGGTTTTTCTTACAGCCTTTGGGATCGGGAAGCGAAAAAAAATATCCAAAGCAGAATGTTCAAATGGCTGCATTCCACCAGAAAAGCCTGGGTGAGCATGGAGGTTTTCAATTTGCTCAACACCAAAAATGAGGCCTCTGTCCGATGGATCAAGACCACCAACAATTATGAATTTGCGCTACCCAACTACCTAACTTCCAGACGGATCAATCTTAGGATCAGATTTGATTTTTAATCACTATATTTTTCAATATCTCTTTTGACTTTTATTTACCTGAGATCGTCTTAGCTTGCTTTATAACCGATTTGACGAAAGTCTCAAAACAATGGCTCAGAATGATCTCTCTCATCAGATTAAGAGGATGAAACAATTTGGAATAACTAATTATTTTCAGAAAAATGCCAATATTTATATAAGAGATTTTGATACTTCTTATAAAGAAAATAGGGAAGACTTAATAATTCTTGATAAAGACGGAAAGCTGGTTGAAGAAATAATCTTTACAGGACCTTGGAGCGATCCTTTTGGTAAGTTCAGCGGAGCTATTAAACTTAAGGATGAACCAGGAATGTTGGTGCTGATTGAATCCAACAATAATCCTGCACCAAACCGCGACCGTATCTACTTTTATAAGACAGATGGTGAAGGTAATATGTCCTTGCTGAAAGAAATTAAAGTTAATACTGATTATGTACCTCTTTTAAATTATTTATTAGAACTCGAAAATGGCGATATTCTTTGGAATGCGCTATTTAGAGTAAGGGGCGGTCCAAGCTTTATTGATGACCGCACAATTACCTCTAGATGGTCCAGAGAGAGCCTTGGACTTAGTTCTTCAGCAGATCATGAAAAGGACAATGGGATGAAAGTATATCCCAATCCGGTTAAAAGTACATTGCTTATGTCCAACCCCGATTTTGAAATCAATAGAATCCAAGTATTCGATCTTGAAGGTAAAAAACACATGGATGTAAACTTTTCACCTTCCAATCAACAAACTGTTGAAATCTCTGGCTTGTCTCCAGGCATGTATCTGGTTCAGGCTATAGGTAAACAAGGTCAATTGATTTATACTGGCAAAATAATAAAGGAATAAGATGTTGTTATTAAATTCAAATAAGTACCATTTTAATATTAACTAGTTAATAGATTGTAATTTATATATATTAAATTTTATTAATGAGTCTGAAATAATAATTTTTCAAAACAAATTATTAGTCTGATACTATATAAATCCATACCTTTGCACCCGCTTTAGCCCGTAGAGCCGGATTTCCGGGTAAACGGGCCATGGTCGAATCAAATTATTATTAAATAAAAGCTTACAAATGGCCGTTAAAATCAGACTACAGCGCAAAGGGCGCAAAAAGGCTCCGTATTATCACATCGTCATCGCGGATGCCAGATCTCCAAGAGATGGAAAATTTATCGAAAGGTTGGGATTTTACAATCCCACCACCGTTCCTGCATCCATTGATCTGGATAGAGACAAAGCCTTCGATTGGTTAATGAAAGGTGCTCAGCCAACAGACACTGTTATGGCGATTTTGAAGTACAAGGGCATCCTGTACCGCAAACATTTGGCCAGAGGAGTGGCCAAAGGAGCCATGACCCAAGAGGTCGCTGATCAAATGTACCTCGATTGGATTCAAAACAAGGAAGGGAAAATCGAGCAAAAAATGGCGGAGAGAAAACAGAAGGTGGAACAGTTTCACTCTTCAATGCTCGCTGTCACAAGGGCTCCAAAAGTAAAAGAGGTGGTTTCAGAAGTTGAACCTGTTGAGGCCTTAGCAGAAATTGCCGAAGAACCTGTCAGTACTCAAAATGAAGAAGGAGTAACTGAAGGGAATGATACCCCATCGGAGTCTTAATCCATTTTCGTGAAACTAGATTATTGGAGAAAATAATCTATCCTTTTCACAACATGGAAGTTTTAAAATGACGTTAATCTCACTAAACGCCTGAAAGGAGCCTGTTTCTTTCAGGCATTATCTTTTGAAAAAGTAAATCCAAAAAAATGCAACAAGAACTCGAACTAGACTATAAAGAGAGACTTCAGGCTGTCGCAGAGGTGATACAATCCTCCGACGAACTCGCAGCCTATCTGGAGGAAGAAACTCCCGAACTCTACAAAGCCTTGCAAGAAGCTTATGAGCCTTTGGTGTCTGAGATTTATGAGGAAGTTGCGAAAGACCATCCCCTGCAGTTGATCGCGCTCGAGACGGTTCTTCTGAATCCATTTTTTGAAGGTCTGTTTTTGCCCAGAATTTTAGGATATACTGTATTAAGGGGTGAAATCAACGATCAGGTCAAATACAGCAGACCACAAGAACACTTTAAAGAAGTTTTGGTGGCGATCGCCAATTCTGCCAATTTTGACATGATCAAACAGAGAATTGGTCAAACCGTACAGCTGGGATTTTCACTGAGCAGTGATATTTGGCTTGCCTCCTTGTTGGACCGGATTGAAAACAAGAAGGTCAAATCCTTTTTGCAAAGCATGATCATCGATCGCTTCAGAGACCCAAAAGAGCGATTGGGATTTTTCCAAAGGTATAAAAAACAATTTTCTCACTACAACTACCTAACTTGCAATTTTCCATCCACCATTGGAGAATTGAAAGTAGAAGAAGAGAGTCTCCGCAATTTTCTACTCAACAGAATCAGTCACCAGCTTCCTCATCAAAACTACATTCCCTTCATCTTGCAATTAATTGCAAGAAAAGAATTTCATCGCGAAGCCGAATTCCTTGAGATTATTGCCATTACCGCCAATTTTATCGACCTTGGCACGGAGGGAAATGAGCAACTAATGCAGGTCATCAATCAAAACAGAAACAGTACATTCAACAACATGTATTTTTCCTTTTTGAAAAAAAGTTACAAGGAGGGTATCATTTTCGGAGCAAGCGCGGATCAAAAATTCTACCAGATGTTGGATAATAACATCATCGATGATCTTTTCAAATACTATCGCTTACTGGACACCATTCATTCCAAAGGCTTTGTGCATGAAGATTCCATGGATGCGGTCAGCGCATTTTATAGCCAATACGAAGGTATGTCCATTAACAATGAATGCATTCGATTGAATTTATTGCAGCAATTTCGCAAAGTGGTAGAAAATCTTACCGAGCCTGAATATCATGCCTATTTTGAGATATGCCGCACTTTTGCCATGTACATGAATATTTTTGATCATTCGGCATTCAACAACGAGCTTAAAATTCTGGGAATGACCTATGTGCGCAAATTGCTTGAATTTTATCAGGACAAGCGATCAAAGGAATACCAGGATGTAAAGAAATTTGTCAGTTCTGCCTTTGTGGAATATGAATTTCTGACGGACAAAGAAGTAGCTGAATTATTCAAGGTAAAGAGAAAAGCCAAAACAGCTGAATAAGTTTTGGGGTAGAAAGAGTCACATTTGAATTCTTCCTGTTTGCTGGCAGGTATCGTCAACAATACATTTTACAGAACGTTTATTAACACATGGTCAGAATCCTGATTGCGCTATGTTTTATTGCTTTATGTGTCTGTTCCACATTTGGGCAGGAACGATTTTTCTACGGAGGACTTAAATCGGGTTTAAGTCTGTCACAAATCGATGGTGATGATGCGCTGGGATATGACAAACTGGGAGTACAGGCAGGAATATTTGGAGGATTTGGACTGGGGGGAATCAAAGAACTACAAATAGAATTTTTATACAGTCTCAGGGGATCCAGATCCACTAAAAATGATACCGCCAATGTGAAAATTAATTTGCATTATATTGACATACCCATTATCTTTTGTCTCAAGGACTGGCTGATTGAGGATGACAAATCAGAATATTACCGAATTCATTTTCAGGGAGGTATTTCCCCGGGATTTCTGTTCAATTCCAGCACGTTGAGAGCCGATCATCAATTTAAGAAATTGGATATCAGTTGGTTGGTTGGCGTCCAATACAATGTTTCTCAAAATTTAGGCATTTATAGCAGATACACCTCCTCATTCACCCCGCTTTATACCTATCAAAGGGGAGGAGAAGAAATCAAAATGATCAGTTATTTTATATCTTTGGGCCTGAATTACAGATTTAATTAATCCACTTATGAAGCAATTTCTGTTTTTTATCTGTGCGCTATTGTGTTTAAGCAATTGCCAAAACGACAAAAAATCCAATAAAACGGAAAACAAAACGGTCAACAGAGTGGCCGAATTAAGCACCTTAAGTCCGGAAGTTTTGTCTGAATTAAATAAAAGCTGTACGAGCATTGATGTGATTTCACTTAAAAAGGAAGTCAATGCAAGTATGAGTTTTTCCAATGCCCAAGCGATCCAGTATGTCATTTCATTTATAACCGACGAGAAAGGGTTCTTGTCCGTCTGTCCACCTGATGCCCATTTGGTTTTTCAGAAGAACGGTGAAATTACACATGAAGCAGATATTTATTTTAGCGGACAATGCAACGCCATCGTTTGGACGGATGGTACAAAAATGACTCATGCCAATAAGTTTACACCTGAAGGAGTTGACTTTTTTAAGAATTTTTTGAAACCGCGAAATCCCAACCCGCCAGATTCTGCCATTCAACAACAATAAATGAAATACAGGACGTTCAATCCTTGGTGGCGAGGGTCAAAAATTTCAGTCTGTGATTGAGTCCTTTTTTATGATGGAATCCGGCCTAAGGGCTGCGATGGCCTCTATTCTAGTAGGAGGTTTGTGCGGATTACTTGGATGTTTTATCGTCTTGAGAAACATGTCATTGATCGGTGATGCACTTTCCCATTCCATACTACCAGGAATTGTCATTGCCTTTATGTTTTTTGGATATTCCACCACCGCTTTTTTTTTGGGTTCTGTGATTGCGGGACTCGTATCCGCTTTTCTGATTACACTTCTTCAAAATCACATTCGGGTAAAAAATGATGCCGCCATTGGAATTATTTTCACTTTTATGTTTTCCCTTGGAGTAATTGGCATCAGTTGGCTTTCAAATAGTGAGGGTGTCCATCTGGACCTCAAGGATTTCTTATTTGGAAATGTATTGGCGGTGGAAACGAATGAGTTGATCATTTCTGCCTTCATGGCTGTTTTTGTCGTGCTTCTTTTGATCACGATGTACAGGGGATTATTTACCACCTCTTTTCAATCCGAAATTGCAGCAACGCTTGGTTTCAATAGTCATCTTTTTCACAATATCATGATGTTGATGTTGTCTTTGGTCGTGGTAGCTTCCCTGAGAAGTGTCGGAGTAATCCTCGTAGTTGCGATGTTAATTACACCTGCTTCCGCTGCCTTACTCATTTCAGACCGGTTGCCCAAGGTAATGGTCAGCTCTGCACTGATTGGTATGGTATCTGCTTTTACGGGATTGCTTCTTTCGATTTTGCTCGATACGCCTCCCGGACCATCCATGGCGGTAGTGACCACGCTATTTTACCTATTTGTTGTCCTATTTTCTCCAAAGCGAGGCCTTGTCCCCAACTGGAGAGCAAGGCAAAAGCATGAAATGCGCGTGGTCATAGAAGATATACTTAAGAGATTATTGAGCGATCAATCCGCTAAAAATAACAAGCTTTCAGAATTGCAAGACAGATTAGGACATTCCAATGCCACCTTAAAAAAGTGGCTTAAAAAAATGAAAAAATTAGGCCTCGTGCAATGGGATGGAGAAGATATCCAGCTCACCGAATCTGGTCACTTGAGGGCCCATCAATTGTTGAGAGCCCACAGATTATGGGAGACATTTTTAGCGGAAGAATTGGGATTGGCACCAGACCAAATTCACGATGAAGCCGAGCGTATTGAGCATCACCTGAGTGATGAAGAGATCAATGAGGTGGATGATAGTCTTGGATTTCCCAATACAGATCCACACGGTTCTCCCATACCTAGAAAATGAAAATATTTTCTCTAGATCTCTCCTTTAGTTTTTCCACTGAGACCAGCGTTTTCTGAACCGAAGATAGCTCAAGTCCGATTCATTTGCATAAGCCTCGCGTTCGAAAGA
Source organism: Saprospiraceae bacterium (assembly GCA_016715965.1). Classification (NCBI taxonomy): domain Bacteria; kingdom Pseudomonadati; phylum Bacteroidota; class Saprospiria; order Saprospirales; family Saprospiraceae; species Saprospiraceae bacterium. Next base: position 181,195 of record JADJXG010000001.1, read on the forward strand.
GATCTTTTGGTAAGCCTGCTGGTGATTGTTTCCCTTTAATTTAAAATACAAGAACTCAGCGAGATAAAAGACATAGAAAAAGACAACTCCCAATTCAATCTGCTGCTGCAAATGAATTTTTTCATGATTTATCAGGACGAGGTCCTTCATGGAAGATCTTCTTTTCAACAGCACAAATGGCCACAGACATATTGCTTCAAACTGGTGGAGTCGCAATAATTTGAAAAACCAGGATGCCGCAAGTATCATCTTATGTCAATGGTTCGGTCTAATTTCAATCGGTTATATTTTGTCATCTACCTGATCCATTGCTCTTTGCGTCTTATCCCAAAACTCACTAAAATAGGGTTTGAGGCCGCTAAATACTTCTTTGCTCAGTTCGGGCATTTTTTCAAGTACCGGATAAGCAATGGACTGCTCCTTTGTTTGAGGCCCGATTAATCTGACCTGATCCAAAAACCAAATCAATGAACTGAAAACAACAAGCGTCATAAATCCTGCAACAACTCCTCCTGCTACCTTATTTAAAATATTGAGATGGATTGTTTCAAGAACTTTCTCCAGACCGTGACCGATCATCCGAATCGCTATCATCACCAAAATAAACGTGAGGGCAAAGCCCAATATGATATTGATTCTTGGGTCTGTATCCAAGATTTTTTCCAGTAAATTAATCATCACAAATGAAAACTTCAAAGTGGCCAATAATGCAAATAAGATGGCCAATACACCAAATACAGTTTTGATGATGCCCTTGGTATATCCAAGATAAAAGCTGGTTCCCACCAATATAAGACATACAATATCGACTATCATACAATACTTTTTATTAGTAAAGTGTCAAATAACTCCAGTAAATCCAATCATTTAACCGACTGTAAAGATAAATCTTAAAACATACGGCAAAACATTTTTTTGACCAATGAACTTAAAAACCAGACAGATCCTGATTTTTTATTATTTTTGTCATAATAAGTTAAGTCAGAAGCATTTTATTTTCTCCCCAAAGAATGAAGGGAATTTTTAATTTTTTTGCTGTTGTTTTTATCCACTAAACATCGAATTCAAACTTTGAAGCAACTGATTGTTGTTGCCATTTTTTTTGTATTCCTCTTTTCCTGTCAACAAGAAGAATTCGTCAGCTACCGGAGTTTTTCAACCGGTGTTAGGGATGAATTGACGGGGATTCTGTTTTTTGATGAATTAAACGGAGTCGCTGTGGGTGGAAAGGACTGGACCCTTGGTTTACATATACGGACCGAGGATGGAGGAATCAGCTGGACCCGGGATTCATTGTATGACAAACAGATCTACACCATTGGTAGATCGGTGTACTCTGATCAGTTCCTGGGAGCCGGCATTGATCAACAAATCTATATTTTCCATCCTCAAAAAACCGAGATCGTTAAGTTTGGAGGATATTCATTTTACAGGGGACTTTGCTTTTTAGACGATCGCAAATTATTCTTGGTCGGAGGAGAATCTTTTGGCACAGGTTATGTGGATGTCTTCGATTTTGAAACTCAATCCGCAAAAAGGCTCATTGAGTTGGAGAGGGAAATGGACGCCATCGTACGGATGGGTGAAGATCACTTTATTGCGGTGGGTTGGGGTGTCATAATGATTAGTCATGACAGAGGAGTGAATTGGGATAGCATTAAAATGAATGATCATTGGAGGGACCTGTTTACCATCAATGATACACTGGCTTTTGCAATTGGCATCGGAGGAAGCATTATCAAAACGGAAGATGCTGGATATACCTGGCAAATGATGCGTAACGGCAATAGCCTTTTTGTTAAAGATTTACCACTGCGATGTGTTGCATTTAAAAATCCCATGGAAGGATTGGCTGCTGGAGAAAATGGAACCGTTATCAGAACGGTCGATGGCGGCAAAAAATGGCACAGCTTGGATGGCTTTCCAAAAATAAATTATCTGGATATCATGATCCATCGCGGACAATTCTGGATGTGCGGATCGGAAGGCACGCTTCTTGTGCTGGAATAATTATTCCATTGAAATTATTTTATAAGAAATAACACATCTGTCCAAAATAATTTTAATTGAAAATATGGCTATTGATTTACATGTGTATACAAATTTTGTAACGATATTTTAAAATTGAACCCCATAACAACTATTGCAATTTAAAAAATATATTTTGTTTATCAAACTTCATGTATGTTACTTTCTTTTGGCCGTCAAAAGAAAGTAACCAAAGAAAACTCGCGGCTGGACTCCTCGCTCACCCAACTGCAGCTCTTTCGCTATGTGACTGACTGGTGTTCCCCATACGGGGAACATTGGAGTGACACAAAGTCACTCCAAAAGGAGGGAACCGTCCCTCAAAGGACGGCTTGGAGTGCGCCGCCTCGATGGCCCATTCTTTTGTTTAGCTTCCCACAAGCGCTAACGCGTTCTTTCACTTCTCGTGCTGTCGCACTCGACCACTCCTAAAGTCGTGGATCGCTCAATCACTACGGAGCCCTAAGCCGCATTGAAATGCTTGAAAACCATCATTATTCCTGATATTTCAATCTAAATATTGATTAATATTAAGAGCCTTTTCGTCAGCGGCCCAAGAAGGACAGATTTTGGAAATAGCGTCTTATATTGTCGCTCCTTTAACTGAAACTAATATGATGCACCCATCAAACAAACTATCATAGTGAAATTAAATTATGGAGCGGCAATATACAGCGCCCAAAATCTGTCCCAACAGTGAACTTTGCAAAATGAACCAAATTAAGCCCAATAGAACCAAGGAAGATGCCGCCTTAGAAAAGGCTGCGTTTTTGGTACTCCGCTTTCGCGGCTCCTTCACTTAGAGTGCTGTCGCACTCTACCAAGCTTTTAGCTTGGATCGTTCAGTCGTGCGCGACAAAAAGTGGGAATGTTGATTTGTAAAAATTATTTTGGACAGGTGTGAAGAAATAACTTATTTGAGTCTATGCTCCTTTTTCAAATTTACCGTCTGCGTGTTTTGCAAATCTGCCTTCGCTGCGATCGTGTACCTGATCATACCGACTCCAGGGCCAGCCACCAAACTTGGTGTTGTGAAAATCATCAAAAGCCTGTTGAATTTCCTGTTTGGTATTCATCACAAATGGCCCATACTGAATGACAGGTTCGTTGATGGGTCTTCCCTGCAACATCAATATTTTTGATTCGGTGGATCCGCTGCTTAGGATCAGATCCAAAGTAGGTTCTACAACCGCCAAATGATATTTTGGGATTGGGATTCCGCTTGCATGCAGGTGTTCACCGGAATAAAAATAAATCGTGCGGTTAATTCCTTCTGAAGCAGCCGGTAAAGTAAAGCTTGATCCAGGCTCCAATCGAATGTTGAAAATGGCTACTTCGTTAGAAGGATCTGCCGCCCATGAATCAGGGGGAGGTGCTGGGGCAGACAGGCCATTTAGTTGACCAGCCATCACTTCAATTTCCATTGATTTTCCCTGCTGGTCTTCCATTTTCAATTTTGGAATGCTGCTACCCCACAACATTTTGAAATGGGGTTCCACCATTTTATTTTTCCTTGGAAGATTGAGCCAGATCTGAAACAATTCCAGGGGATTTTCTTCATCCTTTTTAATTAGTGGAAACATTTCTGAATGTTGAACTCCTTTCCCTGCAGTCATCCATTGGACGTCACCCTCACCGTATCTGCCTGATGCGCCCATGCTGTCTGCGTGATCGACCAATCCTTTTCTGACAACGGTCACGGTCTCAAATCCCCGATGCGGATGTCCGGGAAAACCTGGTACTTTCTTACCATGGTACATACGAAATCCGTCCTTAATAATGAAATCGTCACCAAGCGGTCTTCCTTTTAGTGAAACTGCAGGGCCAAGTTCATCGTTGCCTTTTGGAAAAAAATCCTCATGGTGAACACAAAACAGAAAGGGATCCAAAGTATCCCAATTAAATCCCATGGGTTTAATTTCCCGAATGGGCTTTTTAACATTGGCTTGTACCATATCTTCTATTATAGCTGTTTTTCGACCATTGGAAAGACCCAGCCAACCGAGAAACCCGACCGACAATTTTGCCACAAATCCTCTTCTGCTTCTTTTTTCTATTTCCATGCTGAACGCTTTAAACTTGTTAGAAATTAATTGGTCCAAAGGACAATTTTGAATCCTTTCGAAAAACAAATCTATGTTAAAAAAGATCAATTTTAAAGCTATTCTGCTTTTTATATCCTGTTTTAATATTTCATTTCTGATTGCCCAGGACAGTACAGGACTGGCAGGAGACCATTTCTCATTGGAAGCGGCCCTGGAAATGTTTAAAAAAGCTGGATCTCCGGAAGAATTTGAAAAACTGATCAATGAAGAAAACAACAAAGTAAACAACCTCGATTTGAATGAAGATGGCCAGGTAGACTTTGTTAAAGTAAATGAATATCAGGATGGTGATGTTAGACTATTTGTTTTGAGTGTTGACGTATCTGAAAAAGAAACACAAGACATCGCAGTAATCGAACTTGAAAAAACCGGCGAAGAATCCGCCGTTGTCCAAATCATTGGAGATGAAGCCATTTTCGGGGAAAGTCAAATCATCGAACCCGGTAGTCCTGATGACTATTTGAAAGAAGAAGATGATGCAAAAGGCAACGGACCAAATCCATTCTTAGAAGCCCAAACCATTGTCGTGAATGTTTGGTTTTGGCCTTGTGTGCGTCATGTTTATACCATCGGATATCGGCCATGGAGATCAGCCTGGCGTTGGGGCTATTACCCTGCCTGGTGGATACCCAGAAGGCCATGGGGATGGTCAATTTGGCGCCCATACAGATTTGCGTATGCAGGACCTCATGTGCGGTTTGTACACACGAGAAGATGCGTTGGTGGTCACAGAATTTATGCACCCTATCACAGACATTCCACCATAGTAAAAACAAGATACGCACCTGCTCACAGGCATTACAAAGTGACCAAAAGCAAAACCACCGTTACTGGACCCAGAGGAAACAAGCTGACGAAAAGTAAGACAAGTGTCACGGGACCAAGAGGTAATAAAGTCACCCGCAGTAAAACCAGTACAGGGGGAAATAGTGGTAAAGTCAAGCAGAAAAGAACCTCCCCAAGAAAAAAATAAAAAGCTGGTTTTCCATTTGATTTGATGGATAAAATCAGTTGGAATAGAACCACAAATCATCCAAAAAAAAAATACCCGAAATCCAATGATGTCGGGTATTTTTTTTAATAAAATGAAATGTAATTTAAGAACGATTCATCCACCAACCCAGCCAAAGTCCTACCAATCCCCACGAGACCACGGCATCTATCAGGTAGCCCATGGATTGGGTAGAAAACCAGATTGAATTGGTATAGGGTATGGTCAAATACGCAATCAAACCAACCATTACAGAGGCCTGAACGCTTGTCATCAGATTGTTATTTTGGAGTCTCATTAAGATCCAAACCAAAAAAAACAATGCCACAATATCCACCAAAAAACCCCTGAACATATTCATGCCCATGTTGGTGTTTTCAACTTTGTGGTAGGTAACAGAAGCCCAGGGTTTACCCATGTTTTGCTCCATCAAAGCTTGTTCTTCTTCCATGCTGGAACCTGGTGGGACTCCTGGAAGCATGTACGTTCCTTCCTCGGTCAAATTTTGTGCAAGACAGTCCAATATCTGTTGCTGATTGGCTGTATAAGTAAATTCATTGCTGTGGATCCCCAACATGGACCAAGACAAAAATTGCCAGAGGAACAATAAGATGGCACCAACGATGATGCCGATTGCTTGTTTTGTCATAAAATAAGATTTTAAGTTTGTTTGAAGAAATATCTGACAAAGTTAAGCTTGTCTTCCATATTACCAAATCAAATATTGAGAATCAGCCAGGTGCGAAAAACCAAACTTAATGAAAAGCTTATCATGTCAATTGCATGATATTCAAAATCATCCGGTGATTTTCTAATAAATTTCTACGCTTTAATGGTTAAAAGCACATTTCCTACTTTTTGGCCTGTCTCTACATAGCGGTAGGCCTCAACGATTCGTTCCATAGGGTATTTCCGGTCAATAACAGGTTTTAATTTCCCTGCCATCGCCAATTCTCTAAAATAAAGAACGTCCTTCTGAGTAATCGTAGGAAGCGGAAACAGTACTTTCTTAGCTCCCAACCAGGGTGTAATCAAAGCCAGAAAAGGATTCTGAGACATCTTACCCAGTTCGGTGGACATATAAATTCCCTTGTCCTTTAATATTGCTTTGCATTTTCCAAAGGAACTTTTGCCTACAGCATCAAAAACAACATCAAACAAAATATCCAGTTTTGTAAAATCTTCTTTGGTGTAATCAATGACTTTCTCTGCTCCAAGTGAGCTAACAAGATTTATGTCTTTGGAATGACAAACTGCCGTCACTTCCACTCCCATGCTTTTAAGCAATTGGATGGCCGCAGAGCCAATCGCACCAGTACCTCCGTTTATCAACACTCTCTGACCTTTCTGAATGCCAGCAGCCTTTATATTGCTATAAGCGTAATGTACTCCTTCCGTCAATGGAGCTGCCTCTTCAAAAGTCCAGCCTTCAGGAATCAAAGCAATGGGTCCGTTCTCTTTTGCAGTCAGATATTCAGCATGTCCACCAAAGTTGACTTCATTAAAACCAAATACCCGATCTCCTTTTTTATAACGTCCAACGTTTTTTCCCATTCCAACTACTTCGCCGGCAAATTCGCATCCGAGAACTTTGTTTTTTGGGACAATAAGTCCGCTAAAAAAACGCACAATAAAATATTCTGCAGACCTAAATCCGCAATCGGTCCTGTTGACGGTTGAAGCATAGACCTCAATGAGTAATTCGTCGTCCTTGGGAACAGGCATATCAATCTCTGTTAATTGTGCCACTTCAGGAGGACCGTACTTTGTATAAACGATGGCTTTCATTTTATGATAGTATTTTAATTTGCTTCAATATAAATCCATTGGTATCATGGCAAATTGACATTATTCAATATTCCAATCGAGAAATTTTTGCGCTGGTATTTGCTTAAGATGAGGAGCTGTTGGATTGAGTGCTTTTCCTGCAAGAACCAGCCCGTACTTTTCAAGATAGTTCTTGGCCATCTTGTGGCTGTTAAATTCGCTGGCTGCATATTCATGACAAACTTTTGGATCAAAATTCCCTGCATGTAACAAAGCATCCACCATATCACTTTCTACATTGCTTAAATATCCTACATCCGGATGCACCAACTCCGGCAATGCTCCATAGGGCGTGCCAAAAACAGGACATCCATAATACAGACTTTCGATGACCGCCAATCCAAAAGGTTCATGCCAGCGCACCGGAAAAATCAAACCCTTTGATGCATTGACCAATTGGTCTTTTTGGTAACCACCCACCATTCCGTAAAACTGAACTTTCTTTGAGAGGGTAAATCTGATTCCCATTCTAAAATTAAATCGGACTCCTCCAAGTACTTTCAATTGTTCAGTTTTTGTGCGAAGAATGGTATTGATGGCTCCTTTTACATTTTTAACCCGCCAGGCAGCATTTCCCAAAAAATGAAAATACTTCCTTTGTATAGACAGATTGGGCTTCGTGTACTCTGACCAGTCAAGGCCATTGTACACAAAGGAATCACTGGAATGTCGTTGGGCGTGATCGGCAGAAACAAATATACTATTTATGTTCAAGACATCTTGATTGCTTGAATTGCCATGAATGGTGATTACAAATGGATTTTGTAGTTTATCTATGTCATCCGGAGTAAAATGAAAATGAAGTACATCAAAAGGTCCTTCGATCTGAGAAATGATGCTCCTCGTTTCATCCAGTTCTACCAATGGTGCAAAATCACATACAGATCCTTTTTTAACAAAGTAACATACCTGATGACCCATGCGCACCAACTCTTTCCCGAGTGACCAAATGACTCGTTCTGTCCCTCCGTACAGCAAGGCGGGAATTCTACCTTTATGAATAATAGCTATTCTCAATTTTTTTTCAATTTATATCCATCTGATTGGATTCAATCCACAAAACCAATTCAACGCAACTTCCGGAAAAAGCCAAAGGCTCATTCAAATTGAAATTGAATTACTTCGTGATTAATTTTTTCATAAGATCTTCCAAATAGTCTGTTTGCAATTCCTGGATCTCAAGAAGCTTTCTGTTTTGATGAACCAAAAGATGATCGATTTTTTCACTGAGCAATTTAATCTCAAGTTCAGCTTTTAAGTTAATCTTATAATCATGTTCATTCCTCAGTCTGTCCTTTTGTTCTTGTCTGTTCTGACTCATCATGATAATGGGAGCTTGAATCGCCGCGAGGCAAGAAAGCAATAAATTCAATAGAATGAATGGATAGGGGTCAAAAGGCCTGTTGTAGAAAAGGAATCCATTGACACCAATCCATGTCAAAATAAAAAGAAAGAAGGAAACAATGAAGGTCCAGCTTCCTCCAAATACAGCAATTTTATCTGCGATCTTTTGTCCGAAACTAAGTCCAACCTCTATGTCATCATGAATATTTTCTGAGAGTACCGAATTATTCCTGATAGCATCCATTACATCCCGATCGATTGCTTCAAGCTCACCCTTTTCCTGAATGATCAGGGAAGAAAGATAGGCTCTTCTAAATTGATTCAATTCCTGCAATGAAATATAATCATCTTCCGTAAAATCCGGATGGAAGGTTTTAATCATTGATAAAATACCTTGTCTGATATCCTTGCCATAGATTTCCTCACCCTCAGGTATTGCCAGTTTACTAATCGCGCTTATTTTCATTTTTAATAATTTCAATCATCTATAAACGAGTTCTTAAATCATATCTGTTAATGAATTAAAAGACAAGCGTTCAAACAGTGTATTGCAATGAAAAAAATCAAAGTTCATTGATCCATTAATAAAATGTTTGACTACCGGATGAGATGTATGTCCCCTTTAAGCCATTGTGTCTCTCCATTTTTCCATTCCAATTCAATCAAGTACACATACACTCCCGGCATCAGTGGTGTACCATTAAACCTTCCATCCCACCCTTCATCAGGGAGATTGGGCGGAAAGTTGGATTTACTAAAAATCAATGCACCCCAACGATCATAGATACTCATTGACCTGATCAGATGATAGCTGTCCTCCGTAACCACCGGATAAAAACCATCGTTCACTCCATCGCCATTTGGACTAAATGCATTGGGTACCCATACCTCTCTTTTGATAATTTCTATCAAAATGCTAGCCGTGGCTGTGCATCCGTGGTGATTGGCGAATGTGATGGTGTACCTTTTCTCATCTTTCAATCCTATGATTTCGGGTTCCGGGCAACTGGTACAACTTAAGTGTTCAGATGGAGTCCACTGAATCCAGGAAATAGAATCCAAAGGAATCGAGAAAACCGGTTTAATGGAATACTGATCTCCTTCGTTTATTTTAACAGATGGCAGAAGTTGAATTCCAATGGTTGAACCATTTAAAATTTCAAAATCTCTTCTCAAATCACAACCGTTTACATCCCGAATCGTCAAATTGTACCAACCAGTATTCAATGCTGGAATATTTGGGGGTTGGATTGCTTTTCCATTCAAAAAATATTCAAACGGACCTACACCTCCGACTATTTGTAAAATGGAAAGACTGCCTGGTTCACCCGTACATCTGGGTTGGTCCACATCGATCAAAATTTCAACGGGTACATTGAGGTTCTCAAAAACATCAACACTGTCGATATTCTCACACCCATTCGACCGATTTGTCATTTTTAAATAATATTTCCCCACTTTGTCCGCGATTGAAATTAAAGAATCTACACCACGGATCAAATTCCCATCCAGGGTAAACCAATTTAGATTGTATCCCGACAATGGAGCTGTGATTTGGGCAATCAATTGAACACTTGCATTCGAACAATTTAACTCTTGTGGTTTTAGTATTTGAAATTGGGGTATTAATTTATCCTCATGCACCGTAACCCATTTCTCCGTATTACAAAAATTTCCTGAATCCGTAATCTGAATCCTATACATACCTGCCTTGTCCACCATTGCATTTGGCGTATTGGCTCCTGAGAGAATATTACCATTTGTGGTGCTCCAAAAATACATGGCAGAACCAGAATGAGCCATTGCATTTGCCTGCAATAAAACTTGGGTGTTTAAACAAGTCAATGTATCTGGAAATACAATATTCAAAACTGGGGTATCCAGGTCTGGTATTAACTCCAATTGATCGATCGCAATACATCCATTTCTGCGATCCAGAACCCTGAATGAAAACAACCCAGGTCCCTTGACCAAAATTGAATCCAGGTTTGGATTGCTGAGAATAAGACCATCTGAAGTACTCCAATTATAAACTAAATCGAAATGACTTGCCATTCCTGATCCATGCAACCGGACTTGTGAGCTTGAGCAATTCCAAACTTGATCTGGCCCTGCTGTAGCAATTGGAGCAAGGGTATCTATTCTTACTTCGATGCTTGCAATCGACGTACATCCGTTTGTTTGGTCTGTGACCAACAAATAATATATTCCAGAATGAGAAATTAAGGGGTGAAGAGAATCAACAGGGTCAATAACTGATCCAACAGGACCGGTCCAAACGATATCCAATGAGTTATTGTTATTTGAAAAAGCTGTTGCGTGGAGCTGTATCATCTTTTGGATACAGTTCAAAGTGTCTGGAGGAGAAATGGAAACCACCGGCTTGTTTTGATCTGCCATCAAATTAATCATTGCAGAATCGCTGCATCCGGTTTTTTCGTTGATTAATATTAACCAATAGAGTCCGGGTGCACCTGCTTGTATTTGTGGAGTTCCATTACCAGAAAGAATAAGGCCATTTGATGTTTTCCATAAATATGTAATTTCCGGATCTGAGGTACTTGCCGAAGCATCAATGGTCAGCACACTGTCTTTACAGGCAAAAATCTGATCGGGTCCCAAGACAACCGATGGGAGAACTTTGTCTACATCGACAAAAACAGAATCTGAATTGATGCATCCATTCTTTGGATTGAATACTTGCAGAAAATACCAACCCTTTTGATTGACCAAAATAGAATCTGAAAAGGATCCTGTCAGAATATTCCCACCCATTGTGGTCCAGGTAAATTGGACAGAATCCCTTGGATCGACATCTGCTTTCAACTGAACGCTCGAATTTCTGCAATTAATCAAAGTGTCCGGTCCGGCATCTACAAAGGGTATATCCCTCCGATCTGTTATAAATAAACTGTCAATCGATTCACATCCATTGTTTACGTTGATCAGCCTTAGGCTCACTTTACCAGCTGAGTCAACTACTTTTGGAAGCAAACTATTTTCTATGGGAAGTGAAGTTGTGTCAAATCGCCAATGAAATTTATAGTTACCGGGAGAATTGGAAACTAAATTGGTTACACTGAATTGGCGATTCGAACAGTCAATCTCCAAATCAGGACCCAATTCTAAGCGCGGGTTCAATGTATCCAAACCGACATTCCAGTAGGCAGTGTCTCTGCAATGATTGTTGGTATCCGTCAAAATAAGACGATAATTTCCGGGAAAAGAGGAAATGATTTGTGTGCTATCCTGAAGCCGGCTTTGATTGGGTAAGATCCATTCAAAGTTGTATTTCAAACTGTCTTTGGATGGTGCAAATAAATGTACCTGGGTCCTTAGACAATTGAGCATACTATCACCCACGATACTTGCTATAGGTCTGAGCGTATCAGGAGTCACAGCCAATTGTATTTCAAGGCTACAACCTGAAAAATTGTCTGTCACAGTTACACTGTAATTTGTTGCCTGATTGACCAAAACTGATTCCGTATTCTTACCCAACAAAATCAAAGAATCCGGAGACCACCGATAGGAATAATCCCCACTCCCAGTGGCCATATTTACTTTGAGTGTAATGCTGTCCAATCTGCAATTCAATTTTTTATCAGCCAGGAGAAATCCAAATAATTCTTCATCTGCCTCAAACTCAATACTTGCTTCTGTCTCACAACTAACCGCACCATTCGTATAAATTACTTTAACCGTATAAATTCCGGAACCTCTGCCTCGAGCCTGTTGGCCATTCTGCGATAAAATCCTGCCACCGTCAGAAGACCATTCATATCGGATGTCAGGGCCAAATGAAGATCCGATTGCCGTTAAATCAAATGCTTCCGAAAAACATTTGGGTCTTTTGACGATGTCAATTTTTGCTTTAAGATCAATGATTTCAATTTCAACTTCATCCATGTCCATGCACTTTTCAAACAGTGCAATATCATCCACTGCAAAATCATTCCCTCCGCGAATTCCTGAGGATTCGCTCATGCATATTTGTGTAGATGAAGAAGTCGCCGTAAAGCAATATTCAAATCGCTCCCAGCTGCACAGACCTCCTGCTCTGGTTCCACCCACGGTGGCGCCATTTATTTTGATGGTCAGCTGGCCAGGGTTGGATGCGACGACTGAAGTATGCCAAAATTCAAACAGATACATTCTTCCTGCTACGGTGGGAATGGTCTGACACCAAAAATTCGTATTGGCCACAGGATGTCCATTCAATAAGAGCATGTTGCCTCCACCTGAAGTGTGATCTCCACAAGCACTAAACCCACCATTCCATGCCGCAGGGTTGGGCGTAACAAAATATTCCCCCTCCGTAGTATTGACAAAGGTATAAGCATAGTTGGATGAGAAACCCGAGTTGCCGCCTTCGAAATTTCCATTGGTAATAAGATTGTTGGTGGATACTCCTTCTGCTGTAAGCTTATAGATGTATTTTCCAGGAACTCTGGTGGTCAAAAATGGATCTAAAACATCCGGATTGCTCAAGTGAGTGCCGGGAGACCAACGCAGGCTTGTGTACGAACCATTGACAGAACCCTGAAGCTGAATATCTTGGGTCAAATCACAAATGATCAGGTCCGGACCTGCATCAACATCAAAACCGGTACATTGTGCCTGGATCCGATTTGGGTTTATGACAGAAAAAGTAAACCATAGAATCCACATCGGAACAAGTATCTTGCTCATTCGAATTTTCCCCAAATTCGACTGAAGAAATTTTGTCATCAGCCTTTTATAACTCCAAAGCAATGATAAATCAATTTGCAATGACAAAACTTTGTTGAGATTCATGCTTTGTTCGTTTAGAAAAAATAAAACAAATTTAATGTTTGAGTTCTAACATAATACGGGTAAAGATATAACATTCTTTGCTTGAGGCCGCTAAATACAAGCCCCCAATTTAATGAATGCATCAGAAAGGCTATTTACGCAACTTCTTTTCGGACATTCTATAAAATTGAATGATCTAGTATTTGCAGAGAAACTTGACACGACTGCCGACCCGGACAAAATAAACCCCCTCTTGAAGATCTATCAGATTGTTTTCAAAGAACATACCCTTTGCCAATTTCTTTTCTAAAATGACTATTCCAACAGAATCGAAGAGGCTAAATTAAAATCCCGGTTGGTTTCCCGTCTTCAAACAAGCATGTTTCAATTAAAAAATTGACCCTTGTTTCAGAATTGTCAGGAATCGCTTATCGTTGACGGGGAAAAAACTTAGGAAGAGGGCTTTAATTTTGAAATCAATTTTTGAATCAAGCGCCTCAGCTTTTCTTTGATTCCACTTGAATTATCTGAAACCAAACCGGAAACAGCCAATTGAAGCAGAGCAGCCAATGCCTTTTGCCAATTGTGAGTTCCCACTCCCAAAACTGATTTCTTTGTAAAATATCCCAATACCATAGCAGCCACAGCCTTTAGAACATCCTGCAAAATATCTTGGGAGCCGACTACTTCCTTTATGGATTGTTTAATGAGATTGGTTGGTTTAATTATTTCATATGCATTCAAGCATTCCATCTTCAGCTGACGCAGGTTTTCTTCCTTCTTTGTTTCCAGCGCCGCGATGGCTGCTTTTAACTCACTCACGTTTTGAATTTTCTGCATTGGTTCTATTTCGTCAAATGTGATATCAAAGAATTACTCACTTTCAATTTTATTCTTCTGCGCAAAAGAAAATGAACAAGGACTACCAAAATAATATAGACTGCTGCAAGTGCCAGAAATCCAAGATAGAGTTTACCCATCCATTCTCCCATCCAAACCGCGATACCAATGCTCATCATGAGCATAAACAATGTGAATAATATCAAACAAATCAAATGAACAACAAAACTTGAGAACAAACTTGTAAACTGATCAATGAGTTTTAATTTATACAACTCAAGGCTTGTCTCCCAGTATTCCTGAGCTTTTTGGACGAGGGGTTCGTAAAATTTTTCTTCTGGTTCCATGGTTTTTATCTGTCAATATTTAAAGCTTTTTCCATCTCAATGAAAATACTTCCATTTTACCATCCACTCTTCTTGTTGATTTATTGCATTTCATCTTTTGGAGTTTCTGTTTTTTTGTTATCCAGAGTTTCCGAAATGATGTCCAAGAGATCTTCCAATCTGAGCTTGAGATCTTCACTTGTTTCTAAAGCTTTTTTGGAAATTTTTTTCCTTGTTTTTGATCCCTTGGTGGGTGCAAATAAAACTCCCAATAGAGCACCAAGCGCCACTCCAGCAATGACTCCGATTAAAATATTTGATTTACTCATATAGACCAAAATAAATTATAAACTTCCGCATCACAAACGATCAAATACCAGCATCCATTTAAAATCACCTTCTTAAAACAAAGATTGGGATGATCGGAAGGAGAAAATCTGACATTTTTCAACTATAGCGGGGTTGCAAAAATCAAGCCAATGGGTTCAAAAACGAAAATTTTATTAAAAACGAATTGTCAAGTATGGAAGATATCTTAGTTTGAAGCTACTAAAGGAAATAAACAATTTCAGAGAATAAAAAGTTCCTGAGCCATATTTCTTCAACTCGTTCCCTTTTAACCTGAACCAAAGATGGCTTTAAATCATGTTCATTTGATGGACATAATTGGGAAAATTATTCCTATTCCAGCAAGTCTATTATTGAAAAATGCTCATTTTTCAAATTCAAAACAACCCAGGTCAGGGCTGACTGGATCTCTCGGAAAACCCAATAGATCCAATTGTAAAAGGCTTAATGGTTTGGCTTTATTTTCAGCGACGGAAAGACTATCCAAACGAAAATCATTTTCCTCTATCTTTCTGAATAAGCTATCTGTTTTTTGGTAGAGGATGCAAGCTTCGGTATAAGTTGTAATAAAGTCTGGATAATTTCTTTGTGACAAAAGTTCCTTCGATCTAAACAAACAATTCACTAGGCTCAAATTAAATGGAACCAATTTTAGTTCATCACGAACCATCCAAAACTCATCTTCATTGGATCCTGTAATGATACAGTTGGTAAAAGCTGCCTGCAAAGAATTGGACCGAATGTCCAGGCAAAATGGTGGATCTGCACAATAAAGATTCGAAACAAACACCGATGATTCGTCGTTTCCGAAATTGGCAAAAGTGGTATATGCAACCTGCAATTGTCCTCCGTTCTGAAACGAAATCGATTGTTGACCCTGATCAAAAAACAAGCAATTGTTTAACTCCAATTTCGCACTCAAGGCATTTATCCCGGAAAAGGATTGATGGGAAAATACACAATTGCTGATCTCGCATTCAGAAAGGCTGTCCATAGAAAGCCCCTGCAAACTATTTCGAATGTCCGCAAATTTGAAGGTATTGCCCTTTGAATATTTATCCAGTGCAATACCCGACCATTGCCCGGGTAAGTCCTGAAAAATAGGTTCGAGCCGAGCTCCGGTGATTAATACCCTGTTATCTTGTGTTCCGTTGACTTTAATCGATGCATTGGATCCGATGATCAGACGACCATCCTGATAAAAAACAGTGCCTCCTTCTGCATTTTTATAAGAAGCCAGTCCTCCAAAGAAATGAATTTTGGTTCCAGCTTCAATCTGCAGCACTCCGTTGTCCAAAAAAACCACTCCGTACACCACATAAGGTTTTGGATCATTCCAAACCAATGTCGCACCCTCCAGATCAAACCCTGAAACTTGCCGCTGATGGGATTTGGCAGGAAAATAATTGGCATTTTGTCCATACGCCTCAAGTATTAAAGTTTTTGTCCCCCCTGAATTTTCTACGATCACAGAATCTAAAATCACAAATGGACTTATTTCCAGTGGGTCATTTGGTTGGATGGTGACTTCACAAAAAAGATAAATGCTGTCTTTGGAATTAATTTGCAGGTTTTTAAATGATCTGCCGGTCTGTCCATTTAAGTTCAGCCTGAAGTGGGAATTTGATCCCCCTGCAAGGTACAAATTTTCAAGTACTATTCCCTCATTGCTGGTATTGAAGATTTTGATGTAAAGCGTCGTTGAACCGAGGGTGGTAAATACGGTATCAAAACTAAGGGTGTCCGAAGAAAAACGGATCGACAATTCAGATTTATAGTCGGGCTCTTTAAGGCAAGAGGAGCAAAATACCCCACTCAGAATCAATAAAATAATCACTTTAAAACTAATTGTCTGCCCCTGCTTTTTAAAATCCATGAATCAATAAACGGATATAGTTGAACAAAAATATACTACTTTTGCCAAAAATTAGAAAATGTCTGAAAACAAAGTTTCCCACGGCAAAGACTGGTTGATCTTCTTAATTTCAACTGTTGTTATGTGTTTATTGCTTTGGGTTGCACCAGCTTGGTTTTGGGTACCTTTGCCTTTTGTTCTGACATACCTTACCAAAGCATTTGGCGCCCTGTAAGCTGACAGGCCTCCATGTTGGTCGATTTAATAACACCGGCTCTCAATGAAGAGAAAGCCATAGGTTTGGTTATTGAAGATATTCCCAAGCAAACGATACGACACATCCTGGTTTGTGACAATGGCAGCACAGACCAGACCAGAGAAATTGCCGCTTCAAAAGGAGCTATAGTCCTTACTGAACTTGAAAGAGGATACGGAGCAGCATGCTTAAAGGGCATGCAATGGATTGCAGCACTTCCGTTGGAAGACCAACCGGAAATCATCGTATTTATTGACAGCGATTACTCAGATTTCCCGGACGAAATACCAGATTTGATCCAGCCCATTGTTGAAAACAAAGCTGATTTAGTGATTGGATCGAGGGTTTTGGGTAAATCACAAAAAGGATCTCTTACCCAGGTACAAAAGTTTGGGAATTGGCTTGCCACTTATCTGATCAGAACATTATACGGTTATCAATTCACTGATTTAGGACCATTCAGAGCCATAAGATATACCACCCTTCTGGGACTTAACATGAAGGATCGCAACTACGGGTGGACGGTTGAAATGCAGATCAAAGCGGCGAAAAATAAAATTCGGGCCATCGAAATTCCGGTATCCTATAAGAACAGAATTGGTGTCTCAAAAGTATCCGGCACAATTAAGGGCAGCTTTCTTGCGGGTTGTAAAATCCTCTATACTATCTTCAAGCACTTGTAACATTTGGTAAATCTTGTCAATGTTTTGCAAATCAAGAAGTTTGCAGAATTTTAATCTGTGACTAAAGGTTAATTTTGTTCAGAATATTCGGATATGCTACAAACCTTCCTGATTGGCTTATACACGGCCTGCTTAGTGTACATGACATTTTTCTGTCTGGTACAATTGAATTTGCTCAAAGCTTACAGATTGCACCGAAAGAATAAAAAAGTATTAGAGCCTGCGTCTTTGGATGATCCGAACCTGCCCCTGGTAACCATTCAATTGCCTATTTTTAATGAGGTTTATGTGGTGGATCGTTTGATTGACCATATCACTCAGCTGGATTATCCCAAAGAGAAATTACAAATTCAGATATTGGATGATTCGACCGATGATACTTATTTCCTGGCCCAGAAAAAAACGGAAGAATACCAAAGCCTGGGATTTAATATTCAGCATCTGCACAGGGCCAACAGACAAGGTTTTAAGGCTGGCGCATTAAAGGAAGGAATGCTCAGTGCTACAGGAGAGTTTATTGCAATATTTGACGCAGATTTTCTTCCGGAAAGAGATTTTCTGCTAAAGTCCATACCCTATTTTTCCAAGCCTGATATTGGAGTGGTTCAAAGTCGCTGGACCCATCTCAATGAAGATTATTCATTGCTTACCCAATTGCAAGCATTTCAATTGAACGTACATTTTACCGTTGAACAAGCCGGCAGATGTGAGGCAGGACATTTCTTGCAGTTTAATGGTACCGCTGGAATTTGGCGTAAATCTACCATTGAAGACGCAGGAGGATGGCAATCAGATACCTTGACAGAGGATTTGGATTTGAGCTACAGAGCGCAACTTAAATCTTGGAAAATTCAATTTGTAGAAGACATTACCTGTCCTGCTGAATTGCCGGTGGATATTTACGGTTACAAGTCGCAACAATTTCGTTGGATGAAGGGCGGTGCTGAGAATTCAAAAAAATTATTGCCCATTATCCTTCGTTCCAATTTATCCATTAAGTTGAAGTTTTTCTCTGCCCTGCATCTATTGGCCAGCAGTATTTTTCTGGTAATTTTTTGGGTAGCTTTGTTGAGTGTGCCGGTATTGTACATCATGGACGATTTGGGAATGAAAGCCACATTTCTTGGATTTTGTCTTTTGGGTACTTTATCGATGCTGGCAATTTTCTATGAAGCCAATGTGATGACCTGTCATCAGGATCAATCCAAATGGAAGCGACTAAAAAGATTTGGCTTACTGTTTCCAGCTTTCATGGCGGTCTCGATGGGACTTAGTTTTCACAACAGCATTGCGGTGATACAGGGATTTCTGGGAAAAAAATCAGGGTTTGTAAGAACTCCCAAATTCAGCATTGTCCACAATAAGGAATCATTTTTTGACAAATCCTACTTTAAGAGCAAACTGGATTGGAAACTAATGATTGAAAGTTTCATTCTAATGTACTTCGTCTTTGCGATCGGTCTGGGAATTGCGCTTGAATATTTTGCATTTATGATGTTTCATTTTATGCTGATGATCGGTTACGGATTTAACTTTATTTATTCCATGCGTCATTTGAGTTTTAAGTCCTAGAAATTGGTTTAATTTTGTGAATTCGATGAAACTGAATTCACCATTCCCTATTCACCCCACCCAGCTTTCGATTTTTTTTGTACTTTTTATGTCTGCATTACAATATTGCGGACAAAGAGAAGCGTTTTGGACCACCGCCCTACTTTATTTACTCTCCTGCTTGTCTTATCTTCTGATTCTGTTTTCAAATACGGAAGTGGAAAAAATCAGCAGATGGATCGGAATCGGGTTTCTCATTCGGATCATGGGTATTTTTGCATTTCCCTATTTGAGCGATGACATTTACCGCTTTTGGTGGGATGGTTTTTTGATCACAAAAGGGATCAATCCATTTTCGTACACGCCAACAGAATTAATGCAGATGGAACAGATGTCTTCATTGCACAAAGATCTGGGATTGCATTATTCCAAACTCAACTCTCCCAATTATCACAGCGTCTATCCGCCTCTGGCACAATTTGTATTTTCTTTTTCTGCCCGTTTGGCCGGGGCCAACATCTACATTTTCAGTATAATTCTTAAACTTGTTATTTTACTGGCTGATCTCATTATTGTATTCAGCGCAAAGAAAATTCTAAGCATTCTTTCAAAGCATCCAAAAATGCTGCTTATCTATTTTCTCAATCCTTTGGTCATTATGGAACTTAACGGCAATCTTCATTTTGAAAGCTGGATGATTGCATTCATGGGATTGTCCATACTATACTTACAGCAACAAAAAACAATCCTTTCCGCAGCAACTTTGGGAATGTCATTCCTTGCCAAAATGATCAGCCTGATTACTTTCCCCTGGTATCTTTTAACACTTCGAAAGAAAAAGTCAATGACATTTAGCGCCATTCTAATTACATTCATCTCTTTGTTCTTATTGATGATTCCATGGTCAAAAGAAGGCATTAGTGGTTTTCAATTGTATTTTCAGAAATTCGAATTTAACTCCAGCATTTACAAATTGCTACAGCTGTTTGCTGAAGAAAACAAATGGTGGAAATTTAAAGAGAACATAGGATTTATCTTGGCTATAATTAGTTTAATGACCATCCTAACTCTTTGGCTCTATGATCTTTTGGTGGAAAGAGAAACAAAGTATAAATTTCAATCTGTTTGGTATATTTGGATGGTTTACCTCCTGATGGGATCCACTGTACATCCATGGTATTTGACCCCCATCTTATTTCTAGCAGTGTTTTCCCACCCTCTCACTTCAATTGCCTGGTCTTTTATGATCGTTGGAACTTACATACATTACGATCCTGATCTCAAGCATTTATTTTCTGGATTTGTGGTGCTTGAATATTTTTTTCTTTTTGTTATTTTCATAATTGAAATAAAATACAAACCACAAATATTCAAGAATGCTTTTTCTTTAAAATAACAAAGGCCGCAGAATTGAACCTCTGAAGCCTTTCATTCTAAACTGAATTACAAGAGGAATAATTATAACTTTGAAATAAATTCCTTGAGGTCTCCCAATGGAATTTTATTGATCTGAATCAAAATCTTATCATCTTTTATGATTTGTTTCTCTAAATGTCCAAGATAATATTCTGTCTCCCCTTTTCCTACTACAATATACTGAACAGGCTCACCTACCGGCAATGGACCGAAGCAAACTCCACCTTCTGCACCTTGGCAACAAGGAGCAATGATTACATTGTGATTCTTGAAAATACAAAAACTGGAAATGGTAATTTTATCATTGACTCCTTCGGCTTTGATTTCAAGACAAGGTTCCGTTCTATCCACCCCTTCAAATCTCATAAAATAATCACAGTTGACCCATTTGAGACGTTCAGGAAAGCACTCAATACCAATGACCAATCCACCCCCCGATGAATCTCTGGTTTGCCATTCCGTCAGGAAAACATTTTCTGCCATGCTTGGATTCTGATCCGCCTCAATCCAATTGATACCAAAAGGAGTCTCTTCTCCATAAAACATTTCCATATCAGGGTGCACAGAAGAATGATTTTCAACAGGGATTTGAATGGTATAAGTTTTTCCGGGAGCCAGGTCCAAAGGTTTACCTTCGCAGAAGGCCTCTACATGCATCATTCCCGCAGATTCCAAAATACCAGTTCCGGCATTGGTTGAAATCAGATTTCTAGCCATTTGATTTTTCTTATAAGCCCTGATGATCACCAATGTAATAAGTTTATTGGGCAATGGCTGACCATCCAATAAAAATGATTTTGGCTCAAAGATAATTCGGGACTTATCGCTGAAAGAGTGCACAATTCCTGACCAGGCTAAAAATGTCACGGTATCTTTTGTTCGAAAATCTTCTTCCCAAATTGGATGCAGAACATGCCGATCATTGGTAATAAAATTGGGTTCAAATCTGTCAATAAATTGATCAATATCTGTACAAGAAATTCCAATCATTAAAACGATCAAAGAAAACAATCGCATATATAAACTAAACTTTTTCATAATTTCAAAATTTAAAATCAATTCGTACAATCAGATGACTATATCAATCCAATTTTGTTGCACGGGCTGTCATTAATTTATTCTATAACTTAATCCAAATTTGACATTTGTCGATATGTAATTTTCATTCACAGGCAAATCACTTGTATTAAATGGGTTTAGAAAATACATGAGGCCTGGCTCAATAAAAAATCCAATTCTATTGTAAACAGGCATAAACCAATTGACATCCAAACTTGCAAACAATCCCACATTTGTCCTGTAAACTTCAAATCCGCTACCTGATCCTGTTGTAAAACCATTGCGCTGCAAATTGGGCTGAAACATGGTTCCTTTGTGTGTTGCAAATAAATTGATTCCGATTCCTGGTTGGATCGATAAACTGGACCGGCCTACCCTGACCCCGTATGCGATGGACAAGGGAATATGAATCATTCTGTGGTAGTTATGGGTCTTAACAATCCTTGTACCCGGTATTGTGTCCAATCGAATCAGAACCGAATCTTCGTACACCGCCACGATTCGATAATCATCGTTGTTGACGTAGTTAAATTGCTCGTAGATCTGCTGCCCTGCAAAGCCGGCTCTGAAGGTCCAATTTTTCAAATGATAGGCCAATCTGACACCAGCGATGGACGATACATTTTCCTTTTCAGAATTTCTTCTCGCAGAAATATAATTTGACATTTCAGATGCTTGTTCATTCAGGGTGAAGGGACTGTAACCCGGTCCAATATAAGCCTCAATGGCCCACCATTTAGAAGCCTTCCCTGAAAAACTATAACAATCAATTCCTTTGTTTAATTTCTTCAAAGTTTGTATTCCAAGAAGTTCTGGTTGCTTTGGGTCCAATGCCTCCACCTCAATTTCAATTTGCTGCTTATCCTCATGTCTGATGAATGTTTCTGATTCGCTGACAAGACTTTTTTCTTCCTCTGAAATATTCCGTGCCCTAAGACCCTCCTGCGAATTTGGTTTTAAAACATTGGATGTATGCTTGAGTTCAGCTTTCTTTGCTAAGCCTTCGTCATCATAAATGGAGGCTGGAAGGGAATTTTGACTGGCTGATGTATATTCATGGGTCAGGTCATTTATCTTATTCTGATTTGTAGAATTCTGCAATGGCAATTCCTGATCATTTCTCCATGCGGATGAACTTTTTGTTGGCTGAATTGAATTAGATCCCTTATATAAAAACATCCCGATGGTGAGGCCCATGCAAATTATCGGAATAAACCAAAACCGATTCCTTTTCTTCTGAGGTAGATGTGGTTTTACATTTTCCCAAATATATTCCGGCACGTGCTCCTGATGCATATTTGCCATATTTCTGATTTTGTCGGTCCATTCTTCTTTCATAAAGATAGTTTTAATTCAGGGTATTCTTTGCTGAGTCTATTCGCCAAAAAATGTTTTGCTCGGAACAATTGCGATCTGCAGGTGGTCTCTTTGATTTGCAACATTTCAGCAATTTCATCATATTGATACCCCTCTACTACAAACAAATTAAAAACAGTGCGATAACCCACCGGCATTTGGTTCAGATGATTAAGAATGCTTTTGTAATCCATCTGAGAATGGATTTCCGGATTGACTGCCAAATTTTGATGGTGATCAGAAAGATCAAAGTCTTGCGCAGGAAATTTCTTGCGAATTGCCGTCAGGCAGGTATTCACAACGACTCTACGGATCCAGGCGGGAAGAGGTCCTGTTGAATTCCATTGGTGCAAATTCTGGAAAATCTTAATAAAACCATCCTGAAGGGCATCTTCAGCCTCAGTTCGGGAGCTGAAATACCGCATGCACACTGCCATCATTCCAGGCGAGTAGGTATCAAACAATACTTTGCAGGCTTGCTGATTGCCATCAAGACATTTACTCACAAGTAAAGCATCATCCATTGCTCAATTATGACCCCAAATTAATTCGTTTTGTTGCATTGCCCAAAAAAATGAATATTCCACCCTTAGTTTATAACACAAATCATTATAAATGAGAGTACTACATCTAATTCATCCGTTCCCAATTCTCTACTTTACGCCTACTCAATACCCTTCAAAAACCAACTAAAAATAAGAACCCCTCGCCTACCAAGCAAGGGGTTCTTAGAAAACGAAACCGATTACTACACACTAAATCTTCAAAAAGGAGACCTTAGTCGATGAGGACCATCCTCCGCATGTAATTGCCCGAATCCGTTTGAATTAGGTAGTAATAGACTCCAGAAGAACCAAACAAGTTTTTGTGGAGCTCGATTTCGTGATAACCAGCATGAAGTCGTAGCTTTCTTTGATGTATTGTTTTGCCATTGATGTCCAATAATTCAAATACAATTGCTTGATCCTTATTGATCTCAAAGGGTATTCTGGTATTCAAATTGAATGGATTCGGAATATTTTGGTACAATCTGACCGCCGCATTGCTGTTAACTGGATTTTCGTTGTCAAATTCTATCATTACATTTTTCCAGCTTCCATCCACTGAATATGCCTCCGCAGACATGGCCTGATAATCGACATACAAAATTTCTGATAAGTACTGTCTCTTCATAGACCGAATGGTAACTTTCATTTTCCATTCGTCTGCCATATTCTCGGTGTTTACCCATGACAAGCGAATAAGGCCTTCATACGGATCGAGTAATGAATAAGACTCTGATTGCAACGCGCTGTTTGCAGGGGTTTCAATTCCAATGATTTGAGCATTTAGATTTGAAACGGCAATTGCGGCTTGCAGACCTTCCAATGATTGCCATTGTTTTAAATCAAGTTCAAAGCTGTATTCTTCCCCGGCAGCCAAAAGCTTATCTTTTGAAGTCAAAGTAATTTTACCCTGAGTTCTAGACTTGGCATCACTGTCAAAATTGCCTTTTAGATTCGAATCATCCACATCTCCAATTTTTACACCCGTAAAATTGAGGGTGTAGTTTTTATCCAATGATTGAATCATATAGGATTCAGGAAATTCTTCCAGTAAAGGATTTTCAATATCATCCCACAAATAATCCGCCAAAACAAAGCGCCATGAAGTATTCTTTGCAAACCGATCTTGTATTCCTAAAATCAATTTTCTGATCTCTGCAATGTCTGACACAGTAACTGATTTTGACTTGTTGACGTCTGCCGCAATGTACTTATACGGATTGTCAAAAGATTTCACTCCGAGAATGTGCTTTTGAATTTGTACCAGGTCAAAAGTACTGACTCCCTCATGATGATTTAAATCATGATGAGGTTGAGTATTGTAACTGCCACCCAAAGGCATATTTCGAAATGCATAATAACCTGTGTTTGCGGTAGCCTGAGTACCATCTATTCCATTGTTCAACTGCACCGAAATGCCCGGAAGTTTTTTATCCTTGCGACTGGACACAATTCCTTGAACGGTGGCATCTCTTAAAGTCATAGGTGGACACAAACTATCGTCGTCAAATACCTGGAGAAGTGTCTCGCAAATGGTCACATTTCCTGCTTCATCTTTGAAATAAACATTGATTGGACCCAGATAATGGAAACCGGTAGGTATCGAATCACAACATGCAATATGGGTCGTATCCATTGGATCGTTTGGATCAAAGTAAACCATAATCATAGCCGTGTCCGTGCAATTGTCATCCAGGAATGCGATAAACTCGCTTGCGCCAAAAGTTACACACAGTGAACTGTCCGTAATATGCTTGATTACTTTACGACAGGTAACTTCGGGTGCAATTGAATCCTTAACCGTGATGGTCACCTGCTTTGTTGCCACATTGCAACAGGGATCTTCCGCAGTAAAAGTTACAACCGTTGTGCCAACAGGATATAATCCAGAGGCATCATCCATTCCATTTCCTCCAAAAGGTGAATCATTGGTCAATACCACAAACTGCGCATCACAACCATCAATCGTCGCCACCAAACTCACAAAATTGTTACAACTGGTATCGTTGGCGTATAATATGGTATCCATAAATGGCACATTAATAATTGGTGCATTCTGGTCATCTCTGATGATCAACTGGGTGAAGCTGAATGTTTGATCAGAGCAGGTGTCGTAAACTTCCCAATATCTCTCTATCTCGCAACCAGCCCTAAATTTACACAGGTTGGAATCCTGGAATGTAATTCTCAACTTATAACAACTAATGCTGGTATCAGAGACAAACGGCACACCTGTACTCGATGTATCAATGGACTCGCACTCATCCACCGTAATCGGTGATGGAGGCCATTGAATTTCAATACTGTCCAAAGGATTGCTGTTTTCAATAACGATAAGCTGAGAACATGTGGCAGTATTGCCAGAAGCATCTGTCGCTGTGAAATATCTTGTGATGGTACCTATACCACAATCATCCTGATTCCTGGAAACAGAATCTTCTACCATGACACCAGGGCAATTGTCACTTACATCCGGTACGCCAAAATCATCCAAATCATCGGTATTTACATCACAACCAATGGTGAGATCCTGAGGGCAAATAATATCAGGAGGTACATTTTCAATTACCGTCACCATGGTAATGCAGGTGGCTGTATTGCCGCATGAATCAGTTGCAGTGAAAGTGACATTGGTCTTACCAACCGGAAATACAGCTGGTGCATTGTTCATAAATGTTACACCAGAATTGCAATCGTTGTTTAAACTTGGATTGCCAAGATTTACCATGGCACCACACTGATCCATACCTGCAGAAACGGTCACATCTGGTGGACAGGTGATGGAAGGTGCATCCTGATTCTTGGTAATGATAAATTGCTTGAAAGAAAATACTTGCGACGCACTACAATCGTTGGTAGCTCGCCAGGTTCTTTCGACGGTCCGACAAGGATTGCCTGGTCTGATGGTATCCACAAAGTTGAATTTCACCAGTCCGCAATAATTCCTTCTCAAGCTTGGTTCGCCAACAATCTTAGGATCAAGCGTCGGAATACAGGTATATGATGTAAAACTATCCTGAGGCCAAATAATATCGGCCGGATTCAAATTGACATCCAAAGTGATTATTTGGACTCCAGTCAACACCGTATCCACCAAAGGTCTGCATCGTACTCCAACAGTCCAGGTTCGCTCTATTGTAAAACAAATTTCTGCATTGACCCGAATGGTATCGTCATCATAACTTATCTGCAATGAATCGCAACCACATTCAATGGTGGGGTAACCATTCAGAGAATCAGGTAACAAAGGCTTGGCACAATCATTCACTGTAATGTTTGGAGGCAGGATAAGTCTCGGGCCATCCGGGAAGAGGACTTTAATGATTTGATTTCTCCTGTAAGTTTGGGCCTGAGCTCCGGTGCGGCACTCATTGTTTACAGTCCAGGTGCGCTGAATGAGCCTACATGTATCATTGTCTTGCTTGATGGTATCGACGTAGGTGATGGTGACATATCCACAGAAATCTTTCAATAATTTTGGCACCTGATTGACTTTTCCTGTATCGTATTTTCCGGAACAATCATCTACCAAGATGGAGTCACTTCCCCACATGATGTCCTGAAGTCTCAAATCAATCGATACAAAAATTCTCTGCGTGCCTGTAAATGTACCTACAACATCAGGAGGACAGTTGTATACTGATCTCCAACGACGATAGATGGTATAACAAACATTCGGAGCTCCACCCTGCGCTATGGAGTCTGTATAGGTATGAACAACATTAGGACATGGGCAGTTAACCCGTGGAAAACCATTCACATCACCCGGTAAAACGGATGCATGGCAATCTGTCAAAGTAACGTCTGGTGGCACATTGTATCTAACCCCGGTGGCATTGATCACAATCAAAATTTGTCTAAAGCTAAAGGTCTGAGAACCGCTTGTGACGCATTTGCTGAATACGGTCCAGATGCGTTCTACAATTCTTTCATTGCCAGTATTTGAAATTTCCCTGTCGGTGTACATCACCATGACATTTCCTTTAAAATCACAAACACGTGGCGTCTCGCCTACATAAATGGTATCGACAGAACCAAGGCAATTGTCAACAATGACAGAATCCTTTGGCCAGGTAATGTCTGATTCTTTCAAACTTGTAGTAACGATAATGCGCTGTACAAATTCGAATTCATTGTCATTTCCAGGACAGTTGAATTTCGCATCCCAAGTTCTTTCTATCACAAAACAAGACCCGACCGGACCAGGAACTATTTTATCACTGTGTGTGATGGTGACATCAGTACAATTGCAATTGCCTAACTCGGGAAATGAACCCAAATCAACCGGTGATGTCCTTTGCTCGCAATCGGAAACCGTCAGATTGTTTGGCTTTCTGAGACAATTACAAAAATCTACTGTGTTGTTATCCTGAACTTCGACAAATGTTTCACAACAGGATTGCTCACCATTCGTTGCTGTTACACATAATTCAACCACCCTAACTCCGATACTATCACAATCATAGCGAATCGATTTAACAGTGGTGTCTCTACCAAAAGAATACGTCAAATCATATCCACACGGATGGTAACTTCCTCTGTCGAGGTCAGTTGCCCATACTTCCACAAATTCTCCATCAATCCTTCCATCTCCATTGAGATCCCATGGAACCAAACCAACGGACACACCTTTTAGGCAATACGCCACTGGTGCTTTCTTATTTACAATGGTAAATTTAGATTCGCATACCGATTTATTGCCGCACAGATCTTCAAATACATAAACGATTCTGTGTTCACCCAAGGGATAAAATCCAGAAGCATTAATAACAGACCCTACACCCACATGATTATGATCAAAAGTACCATTGCTGTACAAATCAATGTGGTATTCCTGGCGCAATAAATCAGCGGGTGTACAGTCATCTCCGCCCTCAATGGTTAAGATGACATCGGCGCCAAGACAATTGGTATCTCTGATTTCGAAAATTTTATCCTCGCAGTCTCCGGTAAAGTATGGAGCTTCAGTATTGTGAATTTTAATGATTTGTTCATGATCGTAAATAATTGGATTTCCAGCACGATCATAAAACCTGCACCAATTGGTCACCTTCCATCTTCTTAAAACTTTGTAACAGGCGTCGTTGCCGTTTATAATTCTAAAAACGTGGTCTTCATAACTTATTCCGGTCAAATCACATATATCTTCATTCAAAATCGGATATCCCAACCCATGCGGTAAAGTGCCGGGATCTAAAATATCCTGTGCACAAGAAGTCGTATCAAAATCCTTTGGCCAAATAATATCGGCTTCTTCAAATGGATCATCATTGACAATATAAATTCTCTGAACGCAAACATCTTGGCCAAACTGATTTCCTGCAATAAAAATGCGGTCTATATAACCTTCTCTGCATTGATCAATATGGAAACTGTCAATCTCTGTAAAGGTCACATCACAATTGTCAGAAACGGTTGCCGTACCAAACTGCGACAAATCATTCCTGTCGAAGTGATCGTGACAACTTATTGTAATGTCATGAGGACAATATATGTGCGGAATGGTTTTATCCTGCACTTCTACCTGAACCATACAGGTATTTGAATTGCCGTGATAATCTGTTGCCACAAATAAAACTGTAACCAGATTTCCAATATCAGCGCAGCAGAATCTGACAGAATCACGAAGCTGAGTATCCTTAAACTGACAAGGACCTCCTTCGTCCATTCTTCTTACTTTCAAAGAATGAATCAGACAATTGTCATAAGATCCGTCATCAAATACATGGGCTGGAATATCTGCCATTCCAAATCTATCCAAGCTAATGGCAGTTTCCCGATCACATATCGCAGTAGGTGGTGTATGATCCACCACATTCACTCTAAATTCGCAGCTATCCACATTGTGGCACAAATCATACGCTCTGAACTTTAGTATATGATTGCCATAAGGTAAGTTAATGTATCGGGCTGTAAAATCTTTGATAAAACCTCCGGGATAAACCAAATCAATACTGATCTCATTCGAACAATTGTCACTCACTTTTGGCATTGGAATCCAAACGGAGGATTCACAATGGTAACTTCCAGTAATGGCCTCTATGTCATACGGACATTCTAGAACCGGTGCTTCATCATCCACAATTTCGATCAACTGAGAATAAACTACCTGCTCAAAAGTGGTGCAGTACCAGATCACAAATCTCCATACGCGTAAAAATTTCTTTGTACATTTCTTTCCGGTTGGAATATCGAAATCTTCGTAGACTGCCGAATAGTCGCAATACTTGTGATCCAGATTGGGCCAAATGGGAGCACCGAGATAATAAGGATACCCCGTAATTTCAGGAGTTGGTTTCCCTGTAGAGTCCGTTGGAAATTTGTTGCACAGCAATGGATTACCCTTAAGCACAGTCAAGGAATCCGGGAAAATAATGGAGTCTAAAATGATGCGCTTTAAAAAGTATTGCGCGGTACAAATTTTAGACAGGTTACCGCTGGCATCTTTTGCCTGATAGTATCTTGTCACAATTCTTGAGTACAATGGATTGCATTGAGTATTCTCTATTTTCTCATCCAAAAGAATTTTGGTGGGATTGGGATCGCAATAATCATAAGTCAGCGGACCCAAATGAGATTTCATCCTGGTGCAATCAATGGTATCGTTGAGACAAATAATTTCAGGTCTCCATTTATCCTCCACTGTTACTGTCGCCCAACACGAATTGCCATTGCAGACATTGATAAGTTTTGCGGTAAGCACTTTTCCAACGTGACTATAATTGACTGTGGCATTTGGTACCAAGGATCCATCTTTGTTGATCACCATGACACTATATGAATTATAATCATAAGGTCCACCCACCAGCAACATCTGAGGAGTCACTTTGGCTTCGCAATTAAATCCCAATGATACCTGAATATCGCCAAGACAGGAAACAGAACCACCAACAGATCCAATCGTAACCCCCAGATCCAATGGTCTCAGGCACAAATCAGGGTGATACTCTTTTATACTTAAAGTATGGGTGGAATTAATAGCCCCATTCCAGCTAACTGCAACGGCGTGGGAATTGGTACCAGAAGTGATCACGCCACCCGAAGATAAAGTCCATTGATAGGTGCTTCCCTGACGGAAATCCACACTATAACGGACATTGGAACCAGAACAAACATTGGTTTGTGCCTCTCTTAAAATCGGTGAATCGTAATTGCAGCGAACATTTCCAAGACTGACTTTATCGCCAAATTGATTTTCTAAAATAATGTCAAACCCCACTCCGTCTATGTGATAACCCTGCATGGTAAACACCGTGATTGGGCCGTTTACGGACAACTCATCTAAAATGAATCCTCCGATACCCGTAACAAAAGGTGTTGGTGCAGCCGGCGGTGCCGGACTGGAATTGTGGTACAATCCATTGACCTCTCTGATAAACCAAATTTCTCCCGTCCTTGATTCCAAAGTTAGAATGGTTGAAAATTGTCCATTCCCCGGTGTCGTAGCGTTGTTGAGACAAATGCAATCTTCATTCAGAATTTCCAATAAATAAACTCCGGAAATATCTGCATCATCTTCTATGCCCAGGACTTCACCAGTTTCAGGATTTGTTCCGCCTACTTTTTGGATAAATGCCATGTAATCCTCAAGACCATCATTCTCCGGATCGTCATCTGCAGTAGAATCATCATCATCCAACACAAATGGATTGGTAGCAGAATAAATTTCAGCGCGATTGATAATTGGTCCCGGGGCATGGTCATCATCCACTTTTAAACGGATGGCAGCTTGGACACTTTCCCCAAACTTTAAGCCACCTTGAGGAAGTCTTCCATTTTTCTCGCTAAACGTATAGTAAAATTTACGCGGGTGTGGATTCGCGGCAGAAGGTAACCAATCCTGAGTACTTACCAATGTTGTGGCTTCTGGAATAAAATCCACAACTACTAGTTCAGATGCAATCGTACTTCCTTCATTGGTAACTGTGATAACCCACTCTATTTCTTCACCTCTCTGAACAACACGTGCATTTACACTTTTTGAAAGAGTAAGGTCAAAGTTGTTTGGATTTGTATCTGTTCCATCATGATCATCTTCATCCACGTCACCATGATTTGTCAAGTCAGGATTTTCCTGAAATAGATCATTGTCAGATACATTATCCGGCGTAGAATCATAATCAAGGAGTGGACGTCCTGTTGCATCTTCTGCCCAAATGATTTCCGCAAAATTGGGAACCATCACGCCATCACTCCCCAATTTAATGGTCAATGTGATCGGAACAAGGGTATTTTGTCCTGGCAAAATTGGATTCGAAATGGTATAATAAAGCTTACCATCCTGATCCAACGACCAACCCGGATTGACCAATGGATCGAATTCAAAATGTTCATCCAGGTAATCAACGAGTCCGGTCAGCTGAGAGGCTATGTTCCCCTGATTGTACACCCTGATATGAAATGTAACGTCATCTCCATCGCCATACACCAGACTTTTATTTGGAATGGTCTTGCGAAGAGCAAGATCGAATACCGGAATTGGTGCGACATCAATATCATCTTCATCCTGAGCATCGTTGTCCAAAATTTCGTCCGGAGTCGAATCAAAATCAAACGCACTCCAGTCTACTCCATTTGCATTTTCCATTCTGGATATCTCAGCCCAATTTTTTAGGTCATTTAGAGTGGCCGTCCCTAAATCCAACAATACGATTTCAATGGATCTGCTTTGTCCGGGCAAAAGTATGGATGACATCGTATACCTTGCCAAATTTCCCGAAACACTCCAACCGGCAGAAATGGATTCTGGAGAAACAGCAAATCCATTAGGTATGTAATCTGTGATCCGCACATGATTCACCGGAACATTTCCAATATTATTGACAGACATTTCAAATCGAACGGTTCCTTTGTATTTTAGGGAATTTGGGCTGACATTGCTTTTAACCAATGAGACATCCATGATCATTAATCCTTCCGGATCGGAATCATCTTCGTCGTTGATTCCATCTCCATTTAAAATATTGTCGGTAGCAGTCCCAAACACTCCACCCGGATCATTGTCAGCGATTTCATCCGGATTGGAATCGATGTCATATAGAGAAACATCTTTTTGAACAGCATCCCATATTTTCACGATTTCTGCTCTGGCCAGTAAATTATTGGCATTTGCATTGGACTTCACCCTCATTACAATTTCCCTTGTGGCACATTCACCAGGTAAAATATTTTGACTGATGGCATTCACCAATTTGCCAGCTTTTAGCATCCAGCCATTGTTGTCATTTGGACTTATTTCCAATCCTGCCGGTAAATAATACACAAATTCTACCTTGGAAGAAATCATGTTTCCCTGATTGCAAACTCGTATTTGGAAACTGACATCCTGATTCATTTTGACTGGAGTGCTTTGTGTGGTCGTTAATATGAGTGCCATATCCATCACAGGCAATGCTTCACTGTCAGAATCATCTTCATCTCCATCAACATCCTCGATCAAGGATTTCTGTGAACTACTCAGAAAAACAAAATCATCATTCCCACTAATCTGATCGGGTGTACTGTCCCAGTCTTTTAATATGGACTTATTTATATCTTTGAATTCATATATCTCTGCTTCATTGATCAGATCAGCTGGATTGGAAGAAATGACCTTCAATTTAATGGATAGCTCACGTACCTGACCTGCCTCCAATGTAATTGGATCTGTAAAATGAGCCTGGTGGTTGGAATAAATCCAACCCGGGTTTTGATTGGCCACAAACTCCAAACCATTGGGGATAAAATCTACAACGCTGTAAGAACCTACCGGAATCGTCCCTTGATTTTTTATTCTCAATTTGTAAGTGACCATTTGGTTAATTTTGACCGGATCTGCTATCTGAGCAATCTTTACCAAAGCCAGATCAGCCAATTCGGGACCAGATCTATCATGATCATCCTCGTCATTGATTCCATCTCCATCAAAATAATTTTGGGTCGAAGTTCCAATCATTGCTCCGGCGTCGTTGTTTGGGTTTCTATCTGCTTTTGAATCTCTGTCCATCAGATCAATACCATTTTGATCCCTCATTGCTGAAATTTCTGCGGTATTAATCATTGATGCAACGGTCGCGTTGTTTCTAATTCTAAGTGAGATTGGAATACTTTTGGTCTCACCAGGAACGATGCCAGTCTTGTTGAGATACAATGCATGATCAGCTTCTAATTTCCAATTTGGATTCGATGCAACCACAAATTCCAAACCAGATGGTATATAATCTACCAATTCAAATTCAGGAATGGTGGTATTTCCCTGATTTCTCACCATCAAATTGAATTCGATCACATCTCCAGGTTTGTATCCTGAAGCTTGCGGCAATATTTTAACCAGCGCAAGGTCGTGTACATATAATGCCTCTCCATCATGATCATCTTCATCATCCGGATCATTTAGAGCATTGTCCAATGACGTATTCGGCTGGCCACCCAAATCATTTCCATTGATCCGATCAGGAGTGGAATCAAAATCTGAAAGCAACTCGCCTTTCTCATTTCTCATTTCTGATATTTCGGCGAAGTTGACTATTTGACCGATTTGATTCTCATCATTCAGTCTTAATCGTATTGAATGATATTGTACATCGCCTTGTTGAATTGGTGCTGTGTTCCTGAAAGATGCTATTTCCTGATTCAAACTCCAACCAGGATTATCAGAAGCAAGAAAAACCATTCCTGCCGGTATATAATCCACAACTTCGTACTCAGCTACCTCCAATGTGCCTTGATTATGAATCTCAATTTCAAATTCAACCAGATCGCCTTTCTTTAGTGAGCCAAGTGATTTGGTCTTTTTAATCAAAGCAAGATCAAGAATATCTACGATGGGTGGAGTGGTCGATGTATCTGTAGAAGGCATGAGGCCTATGTCCACATTAAAAACATTCTGGCCATTGTTGCCAATCACAATTTTGGCCACCGGCATGCCAATGAATTGCTGACACATTGATTCTGTTCCAAGTATAGCATCATTGTCCCGGACATCCTGAAGTCCTCCCGTTTGTCTATCGGTATGGGTGAGTGACAAGGTATCTTTTCCAACAATCATTGAATTATTGAAAGAAAGATATCTGGTATCATCCAGTACAATATAATACGTATTCCCATATTGCAATGGGTCAGGATTTCCATCCTGATTTAAATCAACATTTGTTTCATCAAATAAATAAGTTCCGGTAGAGGATGTTAAGACGCTGGCCACCCTGATGCAATTGTGATCGTACAATGAAATTCTAATTCCTGCCAATCCCCTTTCATCCGCATCCTGCACGCCATTGGAATTCTTGTCATGCCAAACCAGATTGCCAATTTCAATGGGCACAGCTTCATTCATGATTTCAACATCGCCCAATCCGGATGCTTTTCCAAAAACGCTGGTTGTTGCGTTGTACAACTGGGTGGCACCAAGCAATTTTCCATCGACCGCACTATATCTTTGAAGACCTCCTGCAAAAGATTCGTACAGTGGGTCAAATACAACATTTATTACCTCATCTCTACTGCTCATGGCAGCCAGTGTTCCATTTGAAATCTCCTGATGCAGACTGGGTCCAACAATCCAATAATCTTGACCAAAGAATTCTCCAAAACCAGGTCCTTCAAGATGATTTAGTCCACTTCCGGCCCTTCCGTTTACATAGCCACCTTTTTCGAGAACCCAACCCGAAGGTGATTTCCAGGCCATCAAAATATCTCCTCTTTGGTTTGTAAGCCTTTCCAGGCCTAGACAATACGCATGACCTTTGCGGTCGGAAATTCCAAGGACCATCTCTCCAAATCGGTTAAAATCAAGGTCAGTCAACCAATGAGAAATTCCTTTGAAATCTCTTTGGTCTTTGGGCCAATAAGCTTTAATAAAGTTGCTGTACAAGATTGGAGTGAAAATTCTGGTCACTAAACTGAATTCATAGACTGTAAATGAACAATCACTTTCATTCTGACTGGTTTCTGCGGTACATGTTACTCCGACATAAACAAATCCATTGTAATATTTTATAGCAGAAACTACATAATCCCCTGCATTGCATCCAGGATCTGGGATTTTAATTTCGATTACATTGCCTGCACTGGGGTTTTCCGTTGGAAGCACCACCAATGACTTATTGTACAAATTTGACACAAATAGATAGCGGTCATCATCAGAAATATCCATGTTGCCCAGTCCGACCTTGCCCACCAAATTTCCATAATTGCAATCCACCGCTGACAAACCGTTGACTGATCCTGTTTGAATTCCAAATGAAGCGAGATCAACAAAGGGACTTACTGTATTAGAACTGCGGTCCAAAAGGTAAATACCTCCGGTACCCAAAGGACCAAGGACTGCGCCATATTTGACAAAAGAAGAGGCATATAGTTTTTGAAAAGTTCTATTGTAGGCCAATCCATAAATTGCACCTGTCTGATTTTTTTGCGCTAACTTTTGTGTGGGTGAAATCGAATTAAAGTTCTGCTCCAGACCGACTATGGTTCTGACATCGTGATTGGATTGCAAATCTGCACCACCTACGAAGTTGGTCACCGCAATATTTGGATTTGAAGTCAAATTGTAATCGACGGGTTTGTAAAGTCCAAAATGCGATTCACAGGCCGGGGCTTGTAAAAATCTAACATCTCCAATATGGTGGTCACCTACCCTGGTATGTTCCAGATAATTGGGTTTGTGTATTTCAACAGAATACATTAGGCCGTCTGAAAGCCCAGTAAGGGTGAATGATCCATTCAGATCTGTCAGGGCGCTTGCAGCCAATTGGCCTGAAGCAGAGTATGCACTCAATTGGACAAACGGTATTCCATGATCAAGAGGATCTTTTGATCCATTGTAGTTTTTGTCCATGAAAACCGAACCTGAAATCTGACCTGAGACCGGATTACATTGTCCATGAAGCTGACCCAACGACAGCAATCCGCTCAATGAGACCCATAATAATAAAGGTATTATTGATTTTGGTTCTAAATCAATGCATGTGTGTAAAAAATGACGTTTTCTCATTTTGACGCAAGTTTTGGTATTTAAAGAAATCAATCGCGTGTATCTAAACCAGATACACCGACACCAAAACGCTCTGCGCTAAAGAGAGGCAACTATATTGGGAGCGGACTATCACTAATCCACGGTGCAAACGTATGACAATAATATCATATATTCAAATAAAATATATAAATATTTTTCTATATGTTATTGCCTAAAACAAAAAGACCGGCCTTTGCCGGTCTAAAATTTGTGTAAATAACGGTTTGAAATTATTTCTTTATGTGCTGATTTTCAACACTTTAATTAAATTATTTGAGAACAAATAGTTTTTTAGTCTGAACTCCTGAAGGACCTTCTAATTTGTAGAGGTAGATCCCTTCTGAGAGTATATCTGCTCTTCCTAACTCAATGCTGTTGAGTCCTTTTGAAATGGAAATGGCTTTTCTCAACACCTCTCTGCCCCAGGCGTCCACCAAGCTCAGCGTTCCATTGAAATCGGTTTTTGAATCAACCTGAATCATGGTAAACTCTGAAAATGGATTGGGTATATTCTGAGCCAGCTCGAATCCAGCACCTGTGTTCTGACTGGTTTTTAGATCTATTTGCAACTGACTCACCTGACCTCCCACCAAATAAATTTCATTCGAAATTCCTTTCGTTGATGGCTGATATCCCATAAGGACCTCTGCGTTTAATCCATTCAAATAGAAAAGGACTTCACCTTTTTGAACCGAAACAGGTTTTCTTGCAGCCCATGAAATTCTCAAATTGGAATTATTCTGTTTTAGAATATGCTGTTTGAAATGTTCATCGCTGAGATCAAATTTGGCAGCCAGTACATTGATTTCATCCCCGGTTGGCACGTCCAAATTCAATTGGATACCTTCTACCACCATATTTTCTGCTGCAACGATCGCCATATTATTGCCATCACTGGATTTCTCAGCGTACAATTGGACCGTAGATCTATAACGAGCAGTCACATGATCGTGCAATCCCAGTTTTGCAGAATGGTCCACATCACCCAGTTTTACTCCAACAAAATCCAAAGAGGAAAAAGAACCATTGACTTCGGATGCAAGAATGCTCTCTTTAAAATTCCATGGTGCGTGAACATTGGCAAAGCTTTGAGCGCTTGGGACAAAGATCCAAACCCTGGAGGAGGAATATTCTTCGCTGATACCCAATATTAATTTTCTCACTTCTGTAATATCTCTTGCAGTAATGGAGTTGGATCGGTTAACGTCCGCAGCGATAACTTCATAAGGTGAATCGATAAATTTTTGCCCAAGAATATGCTTTTGTATTTTTATGATATCCTGGGTACTGATCCCTAGTAAGGCTTCATCTTGTTTGTCCACTTTAATATAAGATACCCGATTCACAGGCAGAGGCAAAAAGGCATACGCTCCCTGATCATCTGATTCCGCAGTAAATACCAGTTGGTCATTTTGATCGAACACTTGTAATACTGCTTCAGGTATTGGAGTCTGATTGGCCCTGGTGAGCCTACCACTACCTGATACCAATGTGTTACCACAACTGTTGTTGTTGTCTTGTATCCTCACCTGAGTTTCACAATAATCCTGATTGCCTTCTTCGTCGGTGATATATATTCTGACCGTCCGAACAATAAAGGATTGCCCCTGCAAACTATCGCAGTGATAACTGATCGACGTATGAGAAGTATCGCTGCTAAATGAAATTTTCAAGCGCTCTTTGGGTGTACAATTGTCAGTGCTACCCAAATCGAAATCTTTTGCCCAAATTGATACCTCTCCGGTTGTTGGCATCAGTACAGTGTTGATACCAGCAATACAATAAGGCGTTGGTTTCTTGCAATCTCTCAGAGTAATCAATTGATCACACTGACTCACGTTGCCGCATTGATCCCCTGCAATCCATCTGATCCTGTGAGTACCAACAGGCAATACTCCTGTTGCACGTTTCGAAAGAATTGGAGGTCCAAAACTACCATCGTTGTTTTCGTCCAGCCTATATGACCAGATGATATTTTGTGGATAAGTACAATCATCTTCTCCGTCTGCCGTCAGATCATAATGCGCCAAACACTTTCCGGTATTTGGATCAGCGTATGCGCTTTCATCACAAATATCGATGTCCTGACAACTATAAATATCTGGTGGTATTGTGTTTTGAACCAGGATCACCTGGGTGTATTCCCAAATACCCTTTTGTGTTCTAGCTTCATACTGACACCAATCCAACACCGTCCACTTTCTCAAAATTTTATAACATACGCTGTCCAGTACATCCAACCTTGAATCAGTATAGTTGATGGACAATTGGGCACAACCTACGTTGGTAAATTTAGGAGCGCCTGTTTTATCAGGGTGAGTGTCTGCGGTACGGCAGGAAAATATTTTTACGGTTTCTTCAGGCCATTCGACATCGTCTGCAGAATCCAGGTGATCGTAGGGATTAATGTAAAACGGATCTACATTGATGATCGTAATCACTTGGGTAGCCATCGACATCAAACCCTGTTTGTCCACTGCAATAAATTTTCTCCAGATTTTTCCCTGATTGCAGACCAAGGAATCGGTGACAACTTCAGTGACTGTTACATCACAATTGTCATAAGCGTATCCATCAATTCCGGCAATATAGTTTTTGTCAAAATAGATATCATCCCGGATGATGATTTGCTTGCGATCTGCCTGATTGTATCGAATGACTCCAAAATCTTCCAAATTGGATCTGTCAAATTCACAAGAAATGGTGATGTTGGTCGGTGGAACAATGATCGGTGGCTCTTTTTCCTGAACAACCACTTCCACCATGCATGTATTTTTATTACCATAGGTATCGGTCACTTCCAGGGCCACCATTATAATTTGACCAATATCCTTGCAACAGAATCCAACATATGGACCAAATTCATCTGTACCGTTGTCACAGGTATCATTCATCCGTCTGACCCTAAAGTAATCTATGGCACAATTGTCTATGGAACCGTCATCGAATGTTTCTGCATAGGCTTTGGCCGTTCCATCTGAAGTCAATGTTACCACGGTTCGTTGATCACAAATTGCGATGGGCATTTGATCGTCCACCACACCAATCTCAATGGTGCTGTCAGAGACATTTCCACAATCATCACTTAGTTCATACAAAACCCAAATCCTTCCTTCCGGAGCACCGATCAGATAAAAACACTTTTCGGTGATATTGTAATCAATAAAATCTTTTGTTTTCTCACCTGTATCTCCTGTAAGAGGATCTTCCAGTCGAACAAACACATCGTAGGTCCATTTTCCGCAATCACGGACATTAAAAGGTGGTAATATTTTTCCATACGAACCACAAGTCCAGGGAGCCATACCCACTGTATAATCCTCGGGCAGTTCAAAAGTTGGAGCCTCATCATCAATTACTTTAATCAACTGGGTATATTCATATACTTCCCTTGTACACCAATCAACGATGCTCCATCTGCGCAATATTTTAAAACTCTTGTCGCATACATCAATTCGCAAATCTGTATAGCTTGCCACAAGTGTGTTGCACAATTCACCAAAAGGTGTGCCTGTATAAATAGGTGAAGGATGTCCATTGGGCAATTTTGGAAAGACCTCGTGGCATTTTATGTATGGAAGGTCAAATCCATCATGATGTCTTGGATAAGAAATATCTGAAGTATCCGGTCTTCTCATACAGATTACCTCCGTACATCGGGATTGATTGCCTGATAAGTCTACGGCTACCCATTCTCTAAAAATTTTCCTGAAACAAAGTGAATCACAACCATAGTAGTCCACCTGGTCATTGTAACTTAGCACTACTGCGCCACAAGCATCCCAATTGTACACTTTGAATTTGTATGGAATTCTACGACCACCTGTGGTGTCCCAACCAATGGTGTCGATGTAAACTCCAACAAAATAGGAAGGAATCGGAAATCCAAGATCGTCTGGACCAAATTCATCGTTGCAGCGAATGGTGTCCGGCAAACATTCCAGTACAGGTGCAAGTTTGTCTTCTATAAATACAGCACCCCAACATGAGTTCCTGCTTGGTATGTGCCAGATGGTATAATTAAACAACTTGTTGATGTCTTGAGCACCAAAAATCAAATCCGGTTGTTTTACACCATTCAAATATAAATCAATCGCATAATCCGATGAAAGACCCTGCATGTCTTCCAGAATCGCTTCAGGAGTTAATAATGCATAACAATTCTCATCCAAAGAAATTTGAACAAGATCATTGCAAGCCATAGGGATGAAAGCTTCTGCTTTGATTGAATTTACATTTTTAGATAAAATGGTCCCTGGCTTAAACATAAACACTGTTATGAAGACCAAAGTATATTTTGTAATACTTTTGGCCAAGCTGGACATCTTTTGATTCTGTTGTACGTGTGAGTAATGCATGTGATTCTTTTTGTCTAAGGCCCATGCTGCAAATTATATACCAATTTTTTATAATATAAACCCGCAGACAACAGATTACAATTAAAAACACGACATACATTTATAATAATGTTTGTATTACATATTTTAAAAAATACAAATTATTGAAAAAAAATATTCAAAAAAAAATAAATATGATTCTAAAAACGAATCAAAATTCCCTTTCAAAGGGTTTCAAGAGTCAGCAATGAGCCCTTTTATAGAAAGATGAATTTGCTTAAATCCCTCCTAACTTCACAGATATATACGCCGCCAGAATTTCTACTCCCTGGGTAAAGTGGTCGTTGTTGTTAATGCTGAGATCTACTTTGTCAAGATAGGGTTGTATGTAAAGTTGGTAGGCAGGTGACACATGATTCTCATATCGATAAAGCACATCTTCTAAAGGATAGTTCCTCTCTTCTTGATCTCTCCTGATTCTGCGTATGAGCTTCAACTCATCCCGGGCGTGAATCAAAATACTTAAATCCAGTAAGTTTCTGATTCGTGGTCTATGCAATATAAACAATCCCTCCACGATGAGAATGGGAGCAGGATCAATCTGAATTTCATTCACTGTCGCAAGTTGATTGTTAAAGGTGTACTCTTTCAAACGCACCGCAGAACCTCCAATAAGCTTATGGACATCTTCCACAAATTTATTTTCATCGATGGCTTCAGGAATATCAAAATTGAGAACACCGGAAAGATCTGCTTTCTGTTCGTTACGCGGTTTGTAATAATTGTCCTCAGAAATAATGGCAAGCTGGTTACCAGAGAATTTATTTCGAATCGCTTTGATAAATGCAGTTTTTCCACTGCCGCTTCCACCTGTAATACCAATGACCATATCTATTGTTTTATGGGATCGCAAATCTATTGGCCAAAGTTCTGCAAAATCATATAATTTTCCCATTTAATTCAAAACTCAATTCAATGATCCAGATCTCCAGAGGTCTTTTAGGAATACTTATCTTGTTGGCTGTCTGCTATTTACTTAGTAAGAATCGAAAAAAGATCGATTGGAAAATGGTAGGGACTGGTGTCGTTTTTCAGTTTCTTCTTGCTTTCTGTCTCATCGAAGTGAGTTGGATTCGGAGTTTTTTTGAACTGATTGTTCATTTTTTCTCGATCATGATCGAGAGCAGTCAACAGGCTTCACAGTTTCTGTTTGGTGATTTGGCCAAACCTGGCACACCATACGGTTTCGCATTTCTGGTATTGCCGACCATCATTTTCTTCTCTGCGCTTTCCTCTGTGCTTTATTATTTTGGAATTTTACAAAAAGCAGTTGGAGGTTTTGCCTGGCTGATGCGAAAATCTTTCAAACTTTCGGGAGCAGAAAGTCTTGCAACGGCAGCGAATGTGTTTATTGGACAGACTGAAGCACCCCTGGTGATCAAGCCCTACTTGGAACGAATGACCAAATCAGAAATACTCTGTCTGATGGTGGGTGGGATGGCCACCATTGCAGGAAGTGTTTTTGGTGCCTATATGGCCATGCTCGGTGGCTCGGATGAAGCGAGCAGGATTTATTTTGGGATGCACCTCTTGACGGCATCTATTATTTCAGCCCCGGCTGCTGTTATTTGCGCAAAAATCCTCTACCCCGAAGATCAGAAAGTGGATCAACAGGTGGATATCAAAAGAGCAGATGTGGGTTCCAATTTTTTAGATGCATTGTCCAGGGGCACAACAGATGGATTAAAACTAGCCGTCAACGTCGGAGCGATGTTATTGGCTTTTATGGCTTTTATTTACATGATCAACCTGGCTTTAAATGGAATGGGTGAATATGGATTGAATGATTGGGTGATCCAGTTGACCAATGGACAACACAAGAGTTTTGATTTACAATTTATTCTTGGAATTTTATTTGCTCCTATAGCATGGTTGATCGGTGTCGATGTCCAGTACATTACTTCCATTGGTCAGTTGCTCGGAGAGAAAACCATCTTAAATGAATTTGTGGCTTATTTGTCCCTTGGAGATATGAAATCATCCGGCATTCTGGACGATCGCTCTATCATCATTGCGACTTATGCATTGTGCGGATTTTCAAATTTTGCCAGCATTGGCATTCAAATTGGCGGCATCAGTGCGATAGCCCCAGGTCAGAGAAATGTACTGACTTCCTTTGGATTGTTGGCATTGATTGGCGGGACAATTGCCTGTCTTATGACCGCTTGTATCGCTGGCGCTATGTTTCATTAATTGATCAAAGACGGAAAATCGATTTTAAAATTTGCTTGATCACAGTTCAACCCAACATTCGGGTGATATGCAATTGGGTGTATTTGAGTGGATGTAATTGAATTACTGTGTAGCAGGAAGATCATCCAGCTTGGTGGGAAGTGGCTGAACATGCAATCAATAAATTTTCAAATCAATTCAGTTTCACAATTCCCAAATCCCTTCAGGTAGCTGAACCGTAATTAATTCTTCTTCCGGTTTGAGAATTACAATAAAATGTTCATGAAGGGGTATATGAAAAATTTGACCACCAGATTCTACTTCTGCCATCCATTGGCCCGGAAATTCCTGAATGGAAAGAATATGTCCCAATCGTCCCGATGTGATATCCATCAGCACATATCCTGTTAATCCCATATTTTCAAATTCAGTGTTCTCCATGTTGTTTTTCACAACATCAGGAATACGGGCGTTGTCTGTAAAAATCTCTTTGTGACTTAATAATTTAGCGTGTTCAGGATCATGTACATCCTCAAATTGAATAAAAAATCGACCCTCATCCCGATGACTTTCGATAAAATAGGGTATGTAATTTCCATCTTTGTAAATAAACAATACCCCTTGCTTTAATATTTCATCCCGCAATTCATCTTCCAGTTTTATTTCCAATTCACCATTCAGGCCATGCGCCTTCAGTGTCATTCCAGCTTTAATAAAATCAATCAATGCCAATACTTTAATTGTGACTGTGCAATTTCTGCCGAAGAATAAGTCCTCTTTCTGCTTTTTCATCCCAGCTCAAATTGGGATCGTCAATTTGTGATTTCAACAACCACAATTCGCGATATACCAAACCAATGTTGCCCGCATACCTGGATTCTGAATAAATTCTGTTTAAATCATCTTCATAATCGACTTCTTCCACTTGTACTACATCTTCGTATGTATGGGATCCTATTTGTTCTTTGACCAAAATATTTTTGTAATAATAAGAATCGCCGTTCCAATAGTTAAATGGCTCGAAAAGTTCTCCACGGATGATGATATGGTTTCTATTGGAAAATCTTGAAACACCATTCCATCTTTGAAACTTCCTGACCGGAAAAGCCAATGCGATAAAATCAAGTCCAAACTCAGTCCTGATCATCCAGGATTTTCCGATGGTGGCGAAGGCATTGTCCGCAAATATCCAGGGACCTTCAGGATTTGTACTCCTTGAATAGTCCAGGGCATATTCAATTTCTCCGGGAGCGGTGTGAACTGAGTCAATCACCTGAACCAAAATAAAATTTTTAACAGTATCCCTTTCTATGATATTGGTCTTATTAAAAAAAATCGAATCGGTCTCGTAGATCCACTCGTCTCCAATCTGAAAAGGTACATAGTGGTAACCCACGATTGGTTCATCGGAGCCATCCTTTCCTTTATCACATCGCAAGTTTATCAAAAGGACGGATAAGAATAGAAATAAATAAGTTTTTCTCATGCATCTATTTTTAATCCAATGCGCCTGGCAAATTTGAAAACAGGGAGTTTCTGATGATACCTCCGCAAACAAGATCGTCGCCTTCATAAATCACTGCGGATTGACCCGGAGCAATACCTTTCACGTTTCCGGAAAATGCAATGTGGAGATTTTCCTCCCCCATAGTGATGTTGGAGATATGACCCGGATCCTTGTATCGGATCTTGGTTGTGAATTCATCTCGCG
The DNA here is from genome assembly GCA_016715965.1 of Saprospiraceae bacterium. Lineage (NCBI taxonomy): Bacteria > Pseudomonadati > Bacteroidota > Saprospiria > Saprospirales > Saprospiraceae > Saprospiraceae bacterium. The sequence continues at coordinate 225,772 of JADJXG010000001.1, forward strand.
GATCTACTTTTGTATATTTATGCCAGTTGATTTGCGAAACAGTTAAAGCGGGTCTTGACAAATCTTCTTCTTCTCCCAGCACAACGGTGTTGGAATCAGGAAAAATATCTGTCACAAACATAGGTTTGCCAAATGCTTTTCCAAGTCCTTTGCGTTGACCAATGGTGTAGAAGGGATAGCCATCATGGGCACCTAATATCTGCCCGTGGCGATCCACAAACATACCCCCACTCACCTGCTCTTCCAATCCAGCAACCTTTCTCTTTAGGAAGCCTCTGTAGTCGTTGTCGGGAACAAAACAAATTTCATAGCTCTCTGCCTTTTTGGCCAGATTGGTATATCCTCTGTCTGATGCGATCTTACGGGTTTCAGACTTAAGCATGTCTGCCAGAGGAAACTTGCTTCTTTTCAGTGCATCCTGGCTTAAACCCCACAATACATAAGACTGGTCCTTCAACAAATCATGGGCTTTGGAAACGTAGTAACGTCCGTTCAGTTGATTTATCCTGGCATAGTGCCCTGTGGCAATGAATTCGCAATCCAGGCCATCCGCCCTTTTGAGCAAAGCATTCCATTTAATGTGGGTGTTGCACAAAACACATGGATTGGGAGTCCTGCCTGCTAAGTACTCGTCCACAAAATTGTCGATAACCGCATCCCCAAATTCATCTCTGATGTCAAGAATAAAATGATGAAATCCCATGTCAACCGCCATTTTGCGGGCATCTTGCAATGAATCGAGTGAGCAGCAGCCGGTTTCCTTCTTTGAGCCTCCAGAAGAGGCGTAGTCCCAGGTCTTCATGGTGATGCCAATCACCTCGTAACCCTGCTCGTGTAAAAGCAGAGCAGAGACAGCGCTGTCGATCCCGCCACTCATGGCCACCAATACCCTACCAAGCTTACTCATTGTTGAAAATCACAAAGTTAATACATTATAAAATAAAGTAATATATATTTTCAATTGATTTTTTTATTATTTTTTAGGTTCAAACTAAAATCCAGTTTATATATTTGCAACCCAAAAGTTAATTGTCAGGGGGCAAATGTGCTCAGGATTAACATACATCTAAGAATGATTGTTGATTTTATGGATGCTGCTTTGTTTACTTAATCCACAAAACAGTTCGATAAATTACCATCCTATGCGGGAGTAGCTCAGTTGGTAGAGCACGACCTTGCCAAGGTCGGGGTCGCGGGTTCGAGTCTCGTCTCCCGCTCAAAATTGCCCAGGTGGTGGAATTGGTAGACACGCAGGACTTAAAATCCTGTTTGCAGTAATGCAAGTGCGGGTTCAAGTCCCGCCCCGGGTACATAAATCAGAATGAGAGGGAGAGAGAGAATGAGCATGAAATGATCATTCGAGCTCGTTGTCCTTATGAATTATTTCCCATTCTGTTCCTCGCACTATCACTCACTCTAAATCAGAATGAGTATTATTATAATGCATTTGTATCCTGTAAGTTTTTACCTCTTTTCCCTAATGTCATTTATCGTTTATATTATTCATTCAGTCAAATTAGATAAATTCTACATTGGCACGACTGATGACTTCAATAAAAGATTAGAAGAGCATAATCATTTAAAATATCCTAACAGTTTCACGGCCAAAGGTATCCCATGGAGTTTATACCTAACAATACTTTGCAAAACCTCAGGACAAGCCTACAAATTGGAAAAGTATATTAAATCCAGAAAATCTTCTGTTTTTATCAGAAAGTTAAAGTCAGATGAGCGGTTACTTTCAAATTTAATTTCTAGATTAACTTGAAAAAAGTCGACACGCAGTCCCGCTATCCAATTTGAAAGTTTTGATGGAAATTAAAAACAACTATGGATAGCGGGATTAAAATCCTGTTTGCAGTAATGCAAGTGCGGGTTCAATTCCGCTTTGAATAATATCTTAATATTTTATAGTTTTTTCAAAGCGGAACCGCCCCGGGTACATAAATCAGAATGAGAGGGAGAGAGAGAATGAGCATGAAATGATCATTCGAGCTCGTTGTCCTTATGAATTATTTCCCATTCTTTTCCTCGCACTCTCACTCACTCTAAATCAGAATGAGTATTATTATAATGTCATTTGTATCCTGTAAGTTTTTACCTCTTTTCCCTAATGTCATTTATCGTTTATATTATTCATTCAGTCAAATTAGATAAATTCTACATTGGCACGACTGATGACTTCAATAAAAGATTAGAAGAGCATAATCATTTAAAATATCCTAACAGTTTCACTGCCAAAGGTATCCCATGGAGTTTATACCTAACAATACTTTGCAAAACCTCAGGACAAGCCTACAAATTGGAAAAGTATATTAAATCCAGAAAATCTTCTGTTTTTATCAAAAAGCTAAGGTCAGATGAAAGCTTACTTTCTAATTTAATTTCTAAATTAACTTGAAAAAACTCGACACGCAGTCCCGCTATCCATTTCGAAAGTTTTGAAGACAATTAGAAACAAATATGGATAGCGGGATTAAAATCCTGTTTGCAGTAATGCAAGTGCGGGTTCAAGTCCGCTTTGAATAATATCTTAATATTTTATAGTTTTTTCAAAGCGGAACCGCCCCGGGTACATAAATCAGAATGAGAGGGAGAGAGAGAATGAGCATGAAATGATCATTCGAGCTCGTTCTCATTCTGATTTATCTCATAGCGCCAGGAGCGCCACTCCGATTCGCTTCGCATTCTGTTCCTCATTCTCTCTCTCGCCAATAACCTAGGTTACTCCCCATTATTTGGACCTAAAGTATCGTTTGTTATTTTAATAAATTTCATTTTAAGCAGCCTGAATTTTTATCAATTGTGAATATCCTTTCTCAGGTGATTGCCCAGTGGTCTGATGTATTTTTTGGTGATAGTAAACGATATGGTTTTGAACTCCCTCAAAAAGTTCAAAACCATTATTGCATGGATTGAGATAATGAAATCGTACTTTAAGCTTTTCCAAATTCTTTCAATCCTTACATTGCAAATGGTTCGTGGTTTGCTAACAACTTATGTAGAATGGTATATCAACTGTTTCCACATCATTTTCATCATTGCCACATTCTCAGGTGTTTCGGGTTTTGATTTTTAACACAAATTAATTTTTAAATTTATTGCTCAGACAAACAATAACCAGAAAGTGCCCAATATTTTAAAACTAAAATATATTTAATTCTATAATTTTAAAAAATATTTACTAATTTCACCTGAGTTTTAGGAACAATAAAATTATAAACAATGCCACGCTTAACCATCGATGTTGTTACAGATTATAGATATTTGACAGAGTTTGCGCATATTGAGGCCGTCCTGTATGATAATGAAAGCAAACAAACTTATACCTCACTTTCTTCATCTGCGGCTGATGCGGCTGAAACCGGCGGTCACAGAATGTCTGAATTCCCAAACCTAGCCCGTAAAAGCTACACACTGCTTGTGCGTCTTCTGGATACACATTTTCGAACTGTAAAAGGCAAAAGAACCATTATCTCCCTGGCCAATGATCGGGTAACAAGGGTCAGCATCCGACGCTAAAATCGGTATGATGAAGTTTAGAAATTAAGTATCTAATTTCTCTCGATCCAATCAGATATTGCCTTCCTAAAGGTTTTCAATTTCTTTTTATAATGTCTATTGATTCGCTTATTTTTTCGTTCCGGCACATCAACAGATAGAATCTTTTGAATATTTAAAATAACGGGCTTGAATTCTTGAGCATGATTTTTAAATTGTCTGTCAAGAACCTGGCAAACAGTTTCGAGGTTAAGAAGGCCCATCTCCCAGGAGTAAGGGTCCTCCAAATCCCGCTCCGTTCTCCGAGCAGAAGCTTCGAGATTAATGATAAGTGCTTTTACAAATTTTTCAGGATCAGACACATTGTTTTCAACAAGATAAGCATACACATATTGGGTATTATCCCCGTAAATAAAGGCTTCCTCAAATTCTTTATTTGTAAGTATAGCCAGCATGTCTTCTTCATGGTTGGGTATTGATTTGATCTTATCTATGGCCTTGTTTCGAAGCTCAGGCTTAAAAGCCAAAACGTATTTTAAAAGACCATCCACTTTGCTTTCACGAAAACCTTCGACGTATTGTAATGCTTGACGGTATTCTTCCTCACTTTCTTTTCTACTTTCCAATATCCAGGACAATCTTGATGAGATTCGATTTATTTTGTCTTTAATCATTAAATTGCCGTATGTGAGAAGAACGACAGATCCAACCGCAAGACTCACAAAAAATCCAATCTTAATCTGAGCAATGAGCCAGATTGGGAAATGAGCGGATTTAATTTGAAAATTGATTAGGTAAAAACAAGCGCTAAAAACGATCAAAGGAAGCCATACATACATTTTGCTTTTTGCAAGCCAATGCATAAAAAATAAAAACCCGGGCTCATTCCTGCTCTCGCGATATTCAAGACTCCAAAAAGCGCTCGCCACAAAAGCAGCCCAGCCGATGAAGACCAACCAATTCTTGTATTTAAATCCAGGGCTAAAAACACCATCAAAAAAATGATTGTAATTCATGCTCCATGCCAATAGTCCTGAGAAAAGTACAAAACCAAGCAAAGAAATGATATACGCCCAGGCGTAGCCCACTCCGGCATCACCGCCAGGCTGGCCTTTAAGAATGAGGTTCGCTGTAGAAAAATAGATAAAAATTGAAATTAATAGCAATATATTGGCTAACATAAAATTCTATTTATTAAGCGTCCATTAAAACTAAATTTTGTCATTGAAATTAAAGACTGACATGGTACCAAAAAATAGGACTTTGATCTGATCTAGTTAAAAAATAAAATTAGTTCACATTTTACCCCTGCAACAAAGGTAAGCATTGTTCCCAAAAGGTCATGAGCAAATCGAGTTCCGTCTGAAGGTTAAAGAATAGAATGGCTTGAGGAACTCTTGACATTCTTTACACAATCAACTTGGTTTTTGTCCAAGGGTAAAAATACAAAATCATGACTCAATTGGACCACAGTCTTAACTCTTAATGGCTCCGAGTGTCACTTTGACTTTTGAAGGTACCGGGAAACTTCTGTCTTGACTTTTTCCTTGGTTTAGTAAATGGGGACTCCAATTTGGAAACCGCCGCTCAAAAATATTTTTCCAATTAAATTTGGATTCCGCACATACAAGATATTAAATTTGTTCGTTGGTGTACCCTTTGTACACCAACCCAACTTTGTGCTCATTAAAAATAAACCGGATGAAAAAATTGGTTTTGCCTTTACTATTGATCACCTTTTCACTTTTACAAAATACCCTATTGGCCCAACAGGATTTTGATCCTCTGGATTATCCTCCGGTTCCGCTACCGACTTACAGCCCTCCGTTTGATCCGTCGGAGAGGACAAATAAACTGCTCATCTACCATGTGCAGGACAAAGTATTTGACACATTGATCAGCAACCAGACCCAAAATTTTATCAAGCCAAATGATGCGCTTGAAAACATAACGAAAGACCTTGCTTTAACCCACAGGCCGTATGATTACACATTTACCAATTTAATGCCTGCAGACCAGCTTGCAACTTTTCCGGCCTACCCTATTTCTACCGCGGTCAAATTGTTTATTACATTTTACAACCCCAGCAATGGTCAGAATATACCCGGCACCTGCTCAGGAGTTTTGATTCATCCGGGATTTATTCTCACAGCAGCGCATTGCGTCAAGAGCAAGTTTGATGCTAGTTATGCATCTTCATGTTATATCCTTCCGGCTTATAACTTAAACAAAAGACCTTTCGGCCTGACCACGATGAATAAATGGTATGCTCCTACGCAGTGGACCTCCAATGGTAATCTGGATTACGACATCGCCGTCATGAGTTTGACTGATGCAATCGGTCATCAGGCTGGTTTTTTGGACTGGGGCTGGCACGACAACGACAGTTTTTTTATCCAACCGGAAAATGTATTTTACAGTTTTGGATATCCGGCTTATGATGCTTTCAATAATCCGGTATTTGAAGAAGGTGAAAGAATGTACTATATGAAAGGGTACATGGATTCAGTCAACCTAGTCAATTCTGCCTGTCACAGCAACCAAGCCTTTCAGGGACAAAGCGGCAGCGTTCTATACCATCAGGACAGTCAGAATCGCAGAAAAGTATATGGAGCCCTGAGCCACGGCAGTATATTTCCACCTCATTTTAGCTGTCATGCCATATTGGATTCATTGACCTACGAATTATTCAAAACGGTAGTTCCTGATATTACTGAAACCAAAGATGCTGGTCTTGAAAAACAAATACTCATTTATCCCAATCCTGTTAAAGATTTTGTGGTCATCGATTTTTCAGCTGTGCAATCCGCTGAAGTCAATCTTTTAATTTTTGATGTTTTTGGAAAACTGATACTCCAACAAAAAATCACAGGGCAGCAGCAAAAGATCGATTTGAGCTCAATTCCATCGGGCAATTATTTCTTAAAAACCCAAATTCAAGGTCAAATCGCCAATGGCCGGATTTGTAAGGTTGATTCATTCTAATCTATTGGAGACTTAATTAAAGCTTGAATAATGCATTCATCAAGCTTATAAATCAAGTAGGTGTTATCCATTTTAGGACTGAAACATCAAAAGTTTGTCTTTGTGTTTTTTTTTAAGAAATAAGTGCCCGAAACCAAGTTTGCATTTACAAAATAATAGTTTAGCCAAGTAAAAATAATATATCAGAAATTGCTCTTGCCTTTCGATTCCTAACAATTCTTTCATGGTTAGATTTTGAAAAAAAGAATCATTCCAATTTATTTATCCAATAAAATGATATCTTCTTTAAAATGGATTGATTGAACTCTATAAAGAACTAACTATTTTCTTTCAATAATTTCATCAGTTCATCAGTATTGTGAATAAGCAATTGCCTCCCCTTAATTTGAAGGTAATTCGAAGCCTTTAGTCTATTCAGAATTCTTACAACTGTCTCTAACGTAGCGCCAACATATTCAGCGAGCTCAGTTCGCTCAATTGTAATAATTCCTTTCTTCACCCCAGACAGGTTGTATTGCTCATGCAAAATCAATAAAGCAAGGATTAGCCTCTTCTTCACCGGAAAGTCTTGGAATACTGTCATTCTGTTCATCCAGATTGTAAAGTCTTTTGCCAGGGCGGTTAGCATATTTTTAAGAAAAATGCCTGAGTTTGAAAGTAATTTTCTTATGACCTCCTCCGGAATAAAACTAACTTCTGAATCTTCAAGCAAAACCGCAGACACTGGATTTTCAACCTCTGCAATCAATTGGCGATACCCAATCAGATCCCCGTCAGAATGGATGTAAGTAGTCATTCTCCTGCCATTGTATGATTCCTGAAAAATTTTAACCTTACCTGAAATCAACCAATACACTCCCTTTGGAAATGTGCCCTGACGAAACAATATTTCACCCCGCCTACTCTTTTTTGTCTTAGCATTCTCCTTTAGAAATTCAATGTCATTTAAAGGTAGTTCCCTAAATATGAAACTGTTTTGAATTAAATATGGCTGAATTGTTTGACTAAGGTTCATCTTTGTATTGACCGACTTACATACAAATGGATGGTTTAATTAATAAAACAAATGGTTGATTGTTTAACCAGACCACTATTGTTCCCGGAAAGATTTAAAGCAAACAATTAGAAATAACTTAAATAATCTCAATTAAACGGACTCTGAACAGAACAAATTCATCGGGTCAAAAGGAAACATTTGGATCAGGTACCAATATTAAAACATCAAGTCTAATTGAATCGGCAATACCATTAAATAGTTTCAACAATTATTCAAAATGTTTAATTGAATCTAATTAGAGATGCAATATCCGCATGCGTTTATTTCCATGGAAGTGCATTGACTTTACGGCCTATGGAGTAACCCAATTCCAAAGCAGCATCTGAATCCATTCGAAAATGAACACCTATCGGTAGTCTTGAATATGCATTTTCTTGTGCCATTTCATAAAAACTGAAATAACTGCGCGGAATACCTATAAACTCTGTCCGTGATTGATGACATCGATCCGTTAACTCAAAATTAGGGCCGAATTCATTCGTTAGAACCTCAGCCGCTGCGGCACCAAAAGTTCCATGACCACTAGGATAACTTGGAAATGCCGGTGTAAAAAATTGTCCAGACCCATCCGGACACATGATGCTGTTCCAATTCTTATCTCCTATCACTTCTCTTATGTATTCTACAGGACGCAACACATTGTACCTGTATTTTTCTGCCCAACATCTGATACCCGCATCACATAAAGCCATTCCGACCTTTGCGCATACAACCACTGACTTTTCGAGATCTGTTCTGTTTTTCTCCATCGCCTGCAATGAAATAGCGATCCATCGTCCTGCCGGGGAGAAGGTCAGTGCCGGACAATCATCACTCCAGAATTCCGCAATCCATTTGTCCTCATAATTTTTTCCGCTTTTGATTAAGTTGATTTTCTGAGCCGTCTCCAAAGCTTGGATATATAACTCGCTGTTTGGATCCGAACTAAATGCCAACGGAGCATTACATTTTACATCTTTACTTGCCGCAAAAGAACGTACCTGACCCCAATTGGGCAATAAAGCCGAACTAAAATTTGGATAGGTTGGCTTCCATAGACCAGGACCTTTTGGTGGAACATAACTTGGATCTGTGTTATGTAGAAATCCATCATGTCCTGCAAAATCCGATTTCGACCAAATATAAACTGCATCAGCTACGGCTTTTCCCCATTCAACTGATTTGGCAAGAATCTCTGGACTCTGATCGTTTTGATATTTCTGTGTAAAGTAATTGCTAGTTGCGATCATTCTTGAATAAATTTCTGAAGGTGCTGTAGGAAACAACTTTTGAACGATGTTTAAATAAGCGCTATTCAGGGCAATCGGGTAATGAATATCAGAATTCGCCCTCCTGGGCATCTGCAAACCAGAAAAATAGTCTCTAAATGACTTTTGGGAAGGCATACCGGGAATCAGCGTTTCATAAGCAACCAAGCCGATGTACGCATAAGACCTTGCCGCAACCGGAGGAAGGTATCCTGGTGTAAATCGCTCCACATCCAGGATTAATTCATTCCATTTCCGAACCACTTCATTGTCAAAACTGGACGCAAACTTTTCACCAGAATAGACATCTTCAGGTCGCTGACATGCGCTTAGAAGACAAAAGAAGCTTATTACTAATAAAATTAGTTTGTTAAAAGAAAATAATTGTTGTATCATTTGATTAGATTTAGAATTGAAATAAATTGGTTTAATTTGATTGGATTAATTTAAATTTACCGACATATCTATGATAAATTTGAGGATCGGCTTGTGACACATCTTTAAAGAATTGGTACTTCTCTATTTCGAATTTTTGGTATTGCTCAGCCAGTAATCGAAGTTTAATTGCAAGGATTTCATCCATTTCAGCAGCATTATCTACAATTTTGTGAACTTGCTCATTCAATTTATTATAAGACATAAACATTCTCATATGATAGGCAGAGTTCGAATTCAAGAAAATATGGCGATCAACAGGTGGAAGGTCTGCGGGCAATTCATCTCGAAGCTTCCGAGAGGTTAAAGCCCAAAGTTCTTTTATGCATGAATCCAAGTCTCTATGCCTTTGATTGAGTTCCTGTGCAATGAATAACAGTTGTTCAGCTTCCTTCTCCCAGTCCCTGCTTTCTCCACAGCCCATAAAAAAGGTACTTAATAGTGAATAAAGGAATAAGATCCTCAAATTTTTCATACGGATAGCTTCATTTCCAGAGGCAAAGTTTTGGAGAAAAATTTAGGGGAGGTTTGATAATTGTCAAAGAATGAAAAAAAAAATCAGGATCCCTTAATCTTCAATGATTAAGGAATTGAATAGATATGCAAAGCTACCTTCAATATCTGCCTATTTCAATTTCAGTAAAAAATAATTACAAAATGATGAAATACTTCTATTAAAGATTAAGGTTCTCGTTGGCCTACCTTTATTAATAGCACTAAAACCCAAAAATTAATATGAGCTATTAAATAAACCCAATACGATCAATAAAATTTACTCATCTACCGGCTTAAACCTGCTTTCTTCCAGGATTTTTTGGCCATCGCTTGCCTTGATTAAATCAGACATACTGGTTCTTGGTTTTCTTTTCATATAAGCCTCGATGATGTAGTAGCCAATGTAGCTCCCAGTTTGACCGGGAGCCTGTTGTGGCATCCCCGGTGAATCCGGACTCGGATGAATGTATTTTTGTATTTTCATGAAGTTATTCTCAAACAATAAATTTTCTCCGGTAAAAAAAGCCCAGATTGCTCTGCGGTTTTTACTGCACCACTCCAACTCTTCAGAAGAGTATTCAAACAATACAGTATCGTGTACAGAAGGAATTAATCTCGATAAAATGTACAGTCTTTTTCCCCTATGGATTATAAAGTCCAAAAGCCGACTGCCGGGTTCGGGCCCTAACCGATCGTCCACCCATATTTCCCAGGTCTTTTTTATCAGATGGTCTTTGTTGAATGTCCTGGCCAAATAGTTGGAAAAACTGGGATTGGCAGGATCGATCAATTTGTAATCAAAATCCGGCCCTAAAAAAAAATCCAAGCCTATACCAAGGCCATCCAAAGAATCTGTATCTTCAAAAATAAAATTGCCAACATTAAATCCGCTGATCAAGGTATAGAATCGGGGTGTCCTGAAATCCGGAAAATAATACCTGGCCAAACCACAACTCTGACCAAACATCTTTTCAAGCCATCCCAGCTCCATGTATCGATCATTGGTTAAATTTAACAAATTGTAAGAACTGGAATCTCTGTAAAACTCCATCGCCCTGCTAAAAAATTGTGTATCCAGGCTGTCCAAATTTTCTGCCCATCCCAATATTTGCTCAAAATAAATCCTGCTTATATTGGGATATTCCTCCATCATTTTGATCAAAGATCTTTCGATCTGTTGGGTATCGACCTCAAATAATTTTTTCTCCATGCGAATCAGGGAGATTTCAGGAGATAGATTTGGATCAAAATCTGATGGAATCCTGCTGTTCTTAGAAGTACAGGCCACAAAAATTAAAAATAAGAGAATAAAATTGCGCTTCATTGACTAATTTTACATTCCAATCACAATAACGATACAAATTAAGACATGGTACCAATTCATTTAAAAAAATACTGCTTATTGCTCTTGAGTTTGCCTTATTGGCTCAATGCCCAGGATCAATTTGACTTGGTGGACGTAGCCTTGTTGACAGGACCTTCGATTAGCTGGATGCATACTGATAACAATACCATAAATTCCAAAGGAATCAAACTTGCCTATAAAATTCACGCAATTGCTGATTTTGCCCTCAACGAGCGATTTAGTATTACCGGTGGAGTGGGTCTTTCGCTGGGACTTGGTGGCAATCTGGTCTATCAGACGGGCGGAAATCTTTGGTCCGAATCTTCTCTGAACATCCCAAGGGGTGATTCTTTACCAGATGGCGTCCAGCTGGGATACAGGGTCAATTATATTGATTTTCCAATTGGTTTCCGGATGAAAACCAATCAGTTTGGAAAATTTCGCTTTTATGCACAGGTTCCGGAATTGATGCTGGGAATACGCACCCGCGCAAAGGGGAGCATTGAAGGTGAGGGCGTAAATACCTCTGGTGAACAGATTAAAAGTCAAATTGGATTTTTTCAGCTTGCCTGGGCGCTTGGCGCCGGCACAGATTATTATTTATCGGACAAAATCACGCTTACCGGTGGATTTCGGTTTTTTCAAACCCTGGCAGATGTCACAGATGACTCTGGTAGATTTAGAACCGGCAACAAAGAAAATTCCAAAGCATACATCAACAACATTGACTTCAGAATAGGACTCATTTTTTAATCCCCATTTTTTATTTTGAGAGATTTTCAACTTGAATCTTACATTCGGGATGCTCTTCATGAGGACATTGGCACCGGTGACATCACTTCTTTGGCCTGCATCCCTGAAAATTCAAATTCCAAAGCCATTCTTTTGGTAAAGCAAGAAGGAATTCTCGCCGGTGTGGAATTCGCAGAAGCAGTATTTCGACAGTTTGATGCAGAACTCAGGTTCGAAAAAATCTTAAATGACGGAGCAAACGTCCAATATGGCGATCTGGCTTTTCATGTATCCGGATCTACCAGAGCTATACTGCAGACCGAAAGGCTGGTACTTAATGTGATGCAGCGGATGAGCGGGATTGCAACACTCAGTTCGTTGTACGCGAAAGAGGTGGCCGATCTCCCTGTTAAAATATTAGATACCCGCAAAACAACAGCGCTCAACCGATTTATCGAAAAATGGGCCGTGCGAATCGGTGGTTGTCACAATTACCGGGATGGATTGTACGATTGGTTTATGATCAAAGACAACCACATCAAAGCATGTGGAGGAATCCAAGCAGCAGTCGAAGCTGTACATCAATACCGTCAATTCCATGGACTTGAAAAAATTGGAATCACGGTTGAAGTTAAAAATAAGCTGGAGTGCGAAGAGTTGATCCAGATTGGAGGAGTGACAAGGGTTATGTTTGACAATTTCGAATTGGAAAATCTTCGGGAAGCGGTAGTTTTTGTCAACCATCGCTTTGAAACCGAAGCTTCCGGTGGCATCACCCTGAATAATCTTCGGTCGGTCGCAATGACCGGAGTCGATTATATCTCAGTCGGCGCGCTCACCCACAGTGCCGGAAGCCTCGATTTAAGCTTGAAGATCAAGGAGCAATGGTCCTAAACCGGATTGGTGATCAAAATAAAGGTGCTCAAGGCCACCGATAGAATAACTACCAACCAGAATCTGACGTCCTTGTAGAAAACCACGGGGGTTTGGTCTGTCTTCATACCATCTCTGATTTTGAAAATAAATAAATAATGACAACTTTTTTGCCCTTGAGATGAATCTATTCGACTTTACACCTTCGATTTCTGTATACCATTGGATCGCTGATGTACATCTCATCGGACCATCAATGGTATCCAAAAACGATGCCATATCATTTTGATGTAATATGTCCCTGTTTACTGGCATCTTAAGGCATATGCCTCAATTTTTTATGATATGTCCCCTTAAATTTTTCCAAAAATCATGGATATTCTAAAAAATACCAAAAGAGCATTAGTTGCTGTATGTATTTTTTAAACGATATGTCCATTGAAATCAAACATGGATTGGCAAAAAAATACCAAATTTGTATCATCAGATGAGAATGCAGGAAGCAGAATTGAACATATTGGGCATCAGACACCATGGCGCGGGTTCCTGCAGACGCATGATGATGGCTTTGGAACAAATAAAACCTGATGCACTCTGCATCGAACTACCTAAAGAGGTTGAGCAAATTTTACATCAACTTTCAGAATCTGGCAATGAATGCCCCCTGGCTTTTTTACTCTACGAGGAAGCACAAGCTAATAATTGCTACTACCTGCCTTTTGCAGAATTCTCACCTGAATATCAGGCCATCTTATTCGGATTGAAACACCATATTCCTGTCTTTGCCATGGATCTTCCCGCGAAATATGCGCTCGCCAACCGATCATTTGGAACCAATGACTCCAAGAATTTAACCCTCGAACAAAAAAATATGATCAGGGATCCACTGGGATACCTGGCCTCCATGCAGGGGTACAAAGACAGTGAGATTTGGTGGTCAAAATATTTTGAGCATTGGACAGAACATTCCGGTCTTTTTGATATGATTCAACAACTTATGTGTGAATTGCGCCATAAGAGCAATCATCTCGATGATGCAGAGACTTTGATCAGAGAAAAATTCATGCGCGATCAGATTCGAAAATGTCTGGCACAGGGTTATAAAAAAATAGCCGTGATTTGTGGTGCTTGGCATGGACCAGTGCTCACGATGGACCATATCCATCAATCCAGTCATGAAAAACCACCGACACTGAAATCCGTCAACACTTCTTGTACCCTGATCCCTTGGTCTTATCAAAGACTTGTGCTCAACAGGGAATATTCGGCTGGAGTGAAATCACCCGCATGGAATGAATCGCTATTCTTACATCCAGATTCGGCCTTGTCTGATTGGTTGACCAAAGCTGCCTGGGAGTTCCGGAAATTTGGATATTCCATTGGGACTTCTGAAATCATAGATGCTGAAAAACTGGCATATCAACTCACTTTATTAAGAGGCCTTTCGAAGCCAGGCATTCAGGAATTGGAAGAAACTTTAATTTGCATTTTCGGTCAGGCGGATCCGGGAAAGATTCAGCTTTTATCAGAAAAGATTTTTGTTGGCAGCAAAATCGGAAAGTTGCACACCGATCAAAGTAAACTTCCCTTTGTAAAAGAATTTAAAAGTCAGATAAAAAGTTTGGGTTTACTTGGGTACTGGGAGCAAGAAAATGAAAAAACGCTACAGCTTGATCTGAGAAAACCTAAACATCTCGAAAAAAGCAGATTTATCCACAAATGCTTTTTGCTTGAATTAAATTGGGCGATTCCTGTGTCCTTGGATTTTGTTGCCCAGGGTAATTTTCACGAACATTGGAATTTTGCATGGTCTCCGGAATTGGAAGTGGACTTGATCCATAAAGCCATTTTAGGAAATTCTATGGATGAGCTAGCAAGTCGATTGTTGGTTGATTTTATTCAATCCAAGGACGTCTCTTTGGCAAAATTAGGCATGTTGATGGAACATGCTCTGAAAGCTGGAATGGATCAACTCATTACCGGCATCAGTCAGAAAATACATGCACTGTGCATAGACATCGAGGATGTCATGGAATTATCCAAGTTGTTGCGACCCTTATTAGCAGGTTTGAGTTATGGAAGTTTGCACAACTATCATGTGGAAAATACCCGCCAATTAATAGAATTTATTCTGCCGAGATTGGTTTTCAATTTTGGACACCAATGCATTGGGATCCAGGATGAAAAAGCAAGGTCATTGATGCAGACCATGCTTACCATTCACAGTTCTTTTTACCATTGTCAAATGGAGGAATTAAAAGCGGAATGGAAAGAACAAGTGAAAAAATTCAGCGCCCAGATTTCTGTACATCCGATCATCCGTGGCAAAGGAATAAACCTGTGTTTGGACGAGCAATGGATCTCCGATCAGGAATATGGAGACAGACTGATCATGGAATGTGGAGATGCCCATTCGCCCAACAATACAGCATTGTGGTTGGAGGGATTTCTCTTGTCCGGATCTGCCTTTTATTTAAACAAAGATGAGATGATTTTTACTTTGGACAACTGGCTTCGTCAATTGTCCGACGAACAATTTAAAACGGTATTGCCCTTGTTGAGAAGAAGTTTTAGTCAGATCAGTTATGGTGAACTGATCCGGATAAAAAGTAAGATCAATCAAGGAAACAAAAATTTGCAAAGCCTCCATCTTTATCAATGGGTGTGGAGGGAAGATTTAATTAAAAAAACCATTGAAAAATTAAAGCCTCAATCTTTAGCTTGATTATCTTCATCCCTTACACCAGAATTTTCAGATGCCTCCTCGGTCGCTTCTTCAATCCAAAATTGATTGATCAAATCTCCTTTAATGATAGACAGTTGTTGGAGGTTGACCATTTCAAGAAGTGCAAGAAAAGTAACGATGGCGTGAATTCTGTTGTCGCAGGACTCAAATATTTCCATAAAATCCACCCGCGACTTAGTACGCAGCAGTATTTTTATTTTTTCTTGCTGATCGGAAATCTGATATTCGTAATCAAAAATCTTGTGAACAACAGCCGGAGGTTTGTTGAACCGATCCATTACCTTTTGGAAGACCTTCAGCAAATTGTACAAACTCAATGTTTCCCATTCGGCATCGACAAGGGCTTTTTGAGAAAGGACTTCAAATTCAGTCTTAAGATTTCCTCTTGGCATTTTCAAAGATTGCTCGTCCTCAAAATTTGACAATTCCTGAATGACTTCCTTGACCGCCTTGTACTCCAGTAGTTTTTGTACCAACTCTCTCCTGGGATCCAGCTCCTGGTTGTTTTCATCCAATTCTTTACGTGGAATGAGCATCTTGGCCTTGATTCTGATCAGGGTGGCTGCTACCAAAATGAATTCACTGGCCAGGTCAAGATTGAGGGATTCGATGTGCCGGATGTATTCCAAAAAATCACCCGTTATTTTTGCAATCGGTATGTCGTGGATATCCAGTTCGTCCCTTTCTATAAAAAACAGCAACAGGTCAAATGGACCTTCAAATTGCTGTATTTTAATGGTATAACTCATAAAATCCCCAAAAGGAATGCGAAGATAGTGGATCTCAAATAATTGTATCCAGATAATCATTGGCAATAATCTTAAATTTGCAATAATAAATCCTTCAAAATGAGCTCAAAAGCCTGCCTTTACCTTATTCCCGTCCCTCTGTCAGGTGCAGGTATTGGCCAAATGTCCACCGAGGCAATCGCCACTGCGCATCGGCTGAATTTTTTTATTTCCGAGAGGCCAAAAACAAGCAGAAAGTGGATCAAGGATATCGGACATCCCTTGCCGCAGTCTCAAATCACGGTGATCGATATTGCCGATATCTCTGACAATGTTGTATTTAATAACATGGTACAGCTATTGGGTGCAGACACAGACATGGGTTTGCTTTCTGAGGCTGGTATGCCTTGCATCGCTGACCCGGGATATGAATTGGTGGCGCAGTTGTCCCAATTGGGCCATAAAGTCAAACCCCTCTCGGGACCCAACAGCATGATGATGGCCTTGATGGCATCCGGCATGCCAGGACAGAATTTTACTTTTCACGGATACCTGAGTGCCAAAAAAGAAGAGCTGAGAGAAGAATTGATTAAGATCTCAAAAGCGGCCAAATCCACCGGATTTACCCAGATATTTATGGAAACTCCCTATCGGAATAAGCAAGTTTTCAGCACTTTGCTCAGTGTTAGTCCTCAGGAAATGAAGCTCTGCGTGGCAGCGTCCATTGGAGCTCCGAATGAAGCCATCCTAACTTCAAAAATAAAAGAGTGGAGAAAGCTGGACCTGAATTCTTTCATCGATCATCCTGCAATATTTTTACTTGGTGCGTAATTTGTCCTTGGTTTAACAGAAAATCGTCGGAACAGCACCCAATACCAAACAATATCATTTGAAAAGGTGAGCATTGTTTCTGTCATTTTATTTCAAGCAAAATAGATTTGCTGAATAAAACAAACTACCATGATAAAAAATATGGGTTCCTCTGACAAAAGCATTCGAGTCATTATTGCATTTACGATTGCTGTACTTTATTTTATGAATGTTATCACAGGGACGATCGCCATTGTTGCTTTGATTCTTGCGATTGTTTTTTTAGCCACCAGCTTTATTGGATTTTGTCCTTTGTATTATCCTTTTGGTTTCAACACTTGTTCCAAAAAGGAAAATACTTAGACCTGGAACCATGTCTATATGCCTATTGTTATTCAATAAAAGATAGTTATGCACACTGCTACAATAAAAATTGCCAATTTGAAGTGCAATGGTTGCGCAAATACCATACACAAAAAACTTCAGGAATTAAATGGTGTTAGGGAGGTGGATGTAAATGTAGAGGATGATGAGGTAAGGGTGAATTATGATGAATCTATATTAGAATTGGATAAGGTAAAAAAGACATTGTTGTCCCTCGGTTATCCTGAAGCAACAGAAGAAAATGGACTACTCACCCAGCTAAAAAGTTATGCCAGTTGCATGGTTGGCCGCTTTGGACCGTAGGAATTCATTCAGAAATTATTTGTAAGAACTGGATGATGTAGATCGTCGCTATGCAGGGTCCTCCACACTGGCCATCATGTTCTTGGCAAGTGTATTGTAACACAATGCCCATGCTTGTTCTAATTCAGCATTCCAATCAGATTTTAAGGCTACTTCCAGTGTCCAAAGCAGGGATTCTCCCACCATGTAATAATGCTTTGCTTTGACACCATATTCCACATGTCTTTTGGCCATTTCTCTGATCTCGACCGACAATTCTTCCAGTTGATCCAATTTGTTGACAATCAGGTTGAGCATTTCCATCAATTTAAGGTACTGTTGGTTCATGTCCTTTGAAAATAATTTTTGAGTAGCAGGATAATCCGCAAACAATTTGTTGTAGAACGCATTGCCCACGACCGCCGGATCAATATTAGATATTATTTTCCAACTCTCTTTTATGATTTCAATTTGGCGGTCAGTCATCTGCAGTCATATTTAATGCATCCCCTCAACCTGCCTGAATTTCATCTACTGCGTCTTCTCCACTTTGGATGGCTCCCTCCATAAATCCCTGCCAGTCTGCCAAATGCTCGCCTGCAAAATAAACATTTCGGAACGATTGCTTTAGTACCGGCATGACATCAAACCACTGCCCTTTACCATAGAATGCATACGCACCAAAAGAAAATGCATCCTGTCCCCAATAATACATGAGTTCTTCTTTGATGTATTTTTTAACATTGCCAAAAGCTGGTTTGAGTGCATCTAGAATAATCTCTGCGCGTTGGGGCTTGCTGACTGATGCCAATGCATCCGCCTTGTCTCCGGCCGCATAACAGATCAGTACGCCTGTCTTTGATCCCTGATTTTTAGTGGCGTGGTAAAAATAATGCGCCGGGGTATCTGTGATCATGTCAAAATCATCGCGCTTCCATAATTTTTCGCGAAAAACGATCGGAAATTTACCGATTCTGGAATACTGCAATTCCTTTATTGCGTCAAGTGTTTGACTAGGCAAACCTGGGCGCCAATCAATTTGTAAGATAGAATAAGTGGGAATGGTACAAATCAATTTTTCAGCCTTGAACACCTTTCCACCGGCACAAGTCACCACTACTTGCTTGTTGCTCGTTTGATCGACGCTGATGGCTTTGTGATTCAAATGGATATTTTCCGCACCCAGATGTTCCACCATTTTCTTCACCAAAGCAGAATTGCCTCCCTTTATTTTATAGTCCATCTCATTTTTCTCGCTGCTTTCCGCATATTCTGCAAATGCGGCGTAGGCTGAAGTATGTCGGATGCTCTCTCCAAAATCGGTAGAATCCAGGAGCTCCCTCAAATGAAGATCCCTATACTCTAGATTTTTTAAGCTCAAATATCTCCACCAATCTGTCTTGTCCAAATTCTTCTTTTGGTTTTCTGACATATCTTCCCAAATAGCTGATTTGTTATTCCAAAAATCATTCATACCGGCACTAAAATCCCAGTTTCCTGTTTTGGAATGCTTTCCATTGTAGCAGAGATCTGTTTCAAATTGATTGTTTTCAAGGATCAATCCAAAACGCTCACACAATTTGGTCAATTTCTCATGAGAAGCACCGACCCATTCTGCTCCTAGTTCGATCACCTGGTCCTTTGAGGAATTCGGAGAATGAGAAAATACCCTGCCTCCTACCCTTCCGCGCGCTTCCAGTATGGTAACGCTTATACCTGATTCCTTTAACTTCATGGCAGCTGACAATCCAGCCAATCCTGCTCCCAAGATCAAAACAGATTTAGCGGCCGGGACCAATTGATTGGCAGCTTTTGCACGATTGGACAAGGCCATCAAGGATGTACCATACACAGTGCTCTTTACAATAAATTCTCTCCTCTTCATGGACCAATATTGAAATAACTAGAAATGAAAAATTTGAAAAAACAAATATCTATATTAAATTAGAACTAATTGATATAAATTTACGTAACATCTGAAATAGCTTAGGATCAATGTCAGTGGTCACAAATTGAACCATTAAATATTCTGAATGAGTGTACCACCCTATGAATATCCTACCAACGTATAACTTCCCAGAAACAAAAAAACCTCTCCTATTTTTTTACTTTTGTTTGCGTACCTTTAAATTTGGTTAAAAAGGGAAGATCAATACAATGTTAGAAAATGGATAAAATCACATTTGTCCAAAATAATTTTTAGAAACTAACTTTTCCACTTTTTGTCGCGCACGACTGAACGATCCAAGCTAAAAGCTTGGTGGAGTGCGACAGCACTCTAAGTGAAGGAGCCGCGAAAGCGGAGTACCAAAAAACGCAGCCTTTTCTAAGGCGGCATCTATCTTGATTCTATTTGGCTTAATTGGGTTCATTTTGCAAAGTTCACTGTTGGGACAGATTTTGGGCGCTGTATATTGCCGCTCCATAATATGATTTCATTATGATAGTTTGTTTGATGACTGCATCATATTAGTTTCAGTTAAAGGAGCGACAATATAAGGCGCTATTTCCAAAATCTGTCCTTCTTGGGCCGCTGACGAAAAGGCTCGTAATATTACTCTTTATTTAGATTTAAATATCAGGAATAATGATGGTTTTTATGCATTTCAATGCGGCCTAGGACTCCGCAGCTCGGGTACCCAACCAGCGAATTTCGCGGTCATGCTAAAAACTGTCTGAGCCAACTGAGGAGCAATCTACAATGACAGAGTTGGCGAAGCGAGGATTGTGGAGCCAAGTAGGCGAAGGTAGAGGCGAGTTTTTTTAGCATAGCGAAAGAGCTGCAGTTGGGTGAGCGAGGAGTCCAGCCGCGAGTTTTCTTTGGTTACTTTCTTTTGACGGCCAAAAGAAAGTAACATACATGAAGTTTGATAAACAAAAGAAATTTTTTAAATTGCAATAACTGTTATGGGGGGTTCAGTTTTATAATAACTTTTCAAAATTATTATTCACTTGTAAATCACTGGTCACATTTCAAATTTAAACTTGTTTTGGACAGGTGTGGGATAAAATACAGTCTAAATAAAACACAAAAACAATTAATACTTTCCATTTTTGTAAAATTGTAAGAATTTTATAAAAAACAAACCGCCCACTTCAATAAAATATTCGATTTTTACATCTGCTTCTTAAAAATATCCAATATTATACGGATCATACATGGCCCTGTCAACTATTTTTACCAATTTACTTTTAAAATTATATTGGCCAGTCATTGTCCTCTATACAATCATCCTGCTTGCCTTTCTGATGCTATACTTTACGGAAATGGACAATTGGTCCAATCGAACTTATTACAACTGGATGAATTTTAAAAGAATTACCATTGGCGTTGGAATTGTGATTGGTTCATTATTTTTCAAATACAAAGGGCAGACCCAAATCTCACTTTGGATCCTATACCTTCCGATTGCCTTTTCCATCATTGTACTTCTCTTTGGACTTTTCTTTGTGTATTTTTATTCTAAATCAATATGAAGCTTCAAAACATCATTGAATATGCGAAGGATAGATTGGAGAGAATATTCTGGCCTTTGATTTGCCTGTATTTTATTTATTTATTATACAAGTTGTACGATTATTACAATGGATTGAAATATCCGGTGAATAAGGAATTCTACGATCACTTGTTCAAAGAATGGGCTCTGATCGTGTGCGTGGTTTTGGCAGCCGCCTTCTTGTTCAAGCTGACCGGACACAAAAAGTTAGCGAGTCTTATTTTAGCCGTGCCGGCTGTAATTTTTGGAAGCATCCTGTTACTATCGCTGCTGATTGTGGCATTTCTTGCGATCCTCTTTATACTTTTTGGAAACTAAACAAAATGAATGATGGAAATACAAAATATCCTCTCTTATCTGGGTTCCGGATTTTCACTGATCGGGATTTATATGATCATAATTTCCTATCAGAAATCAAATGAAAAAAAACATACCCTCGCTAAAGGAAAAGTGGCCGAAGGTACTGTTATAGAATTGAGAGAAAATCCGGGGGACTTGTCTGGAAATGACAAAGGAAATGGTTTCGCTCCCGTTGTTGAATTCCGAACAGACCATGGTTTGTACAAGCATTATTCTACCACCTATCGATTTCCAAGTCCTTACTCCCTGGGACAAAAAGTGAAAATATACTACTACATCTACAAATCAAGATATGAATTTGCCTTGCAGGACGATGAACCCGGTTCACTTCCGGGGACGATGATGAAATGGGGAATTGCCTTTTGCATCCTTGGTTTGCCCTTACTTTTTCTTAAAATGTCCAAATTGTTTTAAAGAAAAATATTCATCCGCCAACCAATGCCAATCATTGTCCTCACGCAAGCATTCCTCTTTCACTATGCAGGAACAGTATTGGAGTTGCCCGAAGAACTCGAAATAGATGGATGGAATGAGGACGAGCGGCTCCGTGAAAAAATGGACTACCGCAACAAACAATGTTATCATCTTCCTGACAATGGAAGAGGGAAGTCTTGTCTGTTGCCCATTCACTATACCAAGCCATGTCCTGTTTCACTTTTGCCTTACCTTCAATCTGAGAGTGGCCCCTGTCGGATCACATCGACCAATGAAGAATTGAGATTCCTGGATCCATCAGATTTAACAAGACCTACCGGTAATTTTTCAGAATTGGTTCGTCTGGAAGACGCATCACAAGTTAGAAAAACAATTATCTCACTTGAGTCCCATCACGCCAATGCTTCTGAAAAAATGATGGTAAAATCATGGAATTCCATAGAAATGAATGCAACATCAATTATTCATGAACAAGGTAAGACCTTGGTGGATTGTTCTTTACTTCCAGCAGGATTCTATGCGCTGCATCGATGGAAAACAAATCAGTTTGTTCCAATACTGAGTTTCATTAAAATGTTTCCACTTGTGGTGAATTTTGATCTACATTTTGTCCAATTTGAAACCACTCAAACAATCTGGTGAGCATTTCCACACTGATTGAGATACAGAAAATTCCTTCCCGGTGGAATCCAAACTAAATTGTAATTTTGAAACCAAAATCCACCACCCAATTATCCAATGGAAGAAAACCAAAAAAATTACTTTGGCATCATTCAGGTAATAGACATACATAACTTTATTCCCAAAGATTTGGAAGAAGACAGCATTCTGAATCCCATTCCTCCATTTACAGAAAAAAACATTAAAATTGTTCATTACAATGATTGCCAGCAAATCATCCTGTGGTTGCCAGAACACGGAATGTTTTATGATGACCTAGAAATTATATGGATGCCTAAGGGCACAAGCATCTATTCTGAGAAAATTGATAATATCCTTGGCGGAAGTGTTCATATTTTAATTGACTCTCTGTTTATTCCACCTGGAAAGTCAAGACTCGAGATTACTAAAAAAGATGGTGTCAGACATATCATTCAGTGGGAAAAATTTGAATTCGGGATCTTACCCGAAATACCAAAGCTTGATGCCGAATCCAACAAATCTGATTCGGAACAGAAAAACCCCATTGTTTACAGAGATGGATTTGGGAAAATCATTCCCGATGAAGATTTGATCATGAGGGAAAATGCCTTGATGAAAATCTACGAAAAATTTTCAAGAAAACTTGAATTTAAAGATCAGGGAAGATCATCCACCATCACATTTATCCAGGGAGATCAAACGGCATCATTTTATTCGGAAATCGGAGGTGGCGACTGTCTTTTTTACATTGACATTCCCACCGCTGAGGAATGGGAGCAAAAAACAGGATTTCCAAGATCTGAAAGAGATGAGATTGTTCGTTTTATTGCTGATACCGCTCTCCGAAAACAAACGGTCTCCTCCGGATCCTACTATGAAATCAATGATCGCGACATTGTGTTTAAAATCAAATAAAATACCAACAAATGAAATATCTATTTTGGATCTTATGGTCGATAGAATTTGTATTTATGCTTTGGTGGCTTTTCGATGAACTAAAGTTAAAATACTTATCCATGAATCCATCTGTTTATCTTGGCTTTCTCTGGTTGATCATTGCCCTTGTCACAAAAGTTCTGATAAAAGCTGATAACACAGCACTTTGGATGGTCGGGATTCCTGCTGCATTATTGGCAGTACTTGGTATTTTGGTCTTGTTGTATATTGTTCTTCAAAAATGAAATGATTCAATTTGGACCATCAGGACAATTTTCAAAAGAAAACTATTTTGGAATATATTGAAACTTTTAAACTTTTATTCCTGCTAATGTTCGCTTTGGCAGGATCTTTACTGTTCTATATTGGAATCAGAGAAGCAAGGGAAAACTATCATATCTTCAGGAATGGAATTGAGACAGAAGGGACGGTCGTTGATTTATACCACAGACCCATGAAAGTAAATGAGAAAACATCAGGATCAAAAGCACCGGTTATCCAGTTTGTGACGAATCAGAACATTCAGATCAGGTTTTATTCGACCAGCTTCTCCAACCTAAGCCATTACGAAATTGGACAAAAACTGAGAATCTGGTATCTCCCGGAAAATCCACAAAAAGCCAGTTTAAATGGAAAAGATGCCTGGCTATTGTCTGCCTCCTTTTTGGTTTTTGGCTTTGTCATTTGTTTGATTTTCTATCCAATGCTCATCAAGAGGCTATTCCAATTTTTATAATCCGATTGAATAAATTTAGGATTTTCAATTTTGCTTATACAACATCCTTTCAATGGACTGCAATACTTCATCCCTGTTTTTGGCTGATTTGATAAATGATGGCAATTTCTCCACCATGGTCATTTTAAACCGATGGGTGGATCTTTCTCTCAATTCCGCTTTCACATAATTCTTTATTTCTATTAGGTGCGTTTCATTGTACGCCCATAAGACATTTCCTCTCACCTCATCCTGATACCATAGGTCCAAACCAAAAGCAGGATCTATAATACCTTCGTCGTTGTATTTCATCACGAATGTCTCCCAATTTTCGCGTATTTTGCTTTTCTTATTGCATTCAGGGCAATGGGCCAATAGGTACGATGGCATTGTTTTTCTCTCTTCTATTTTTAAGGATAGTTTTGATGAACAATGCATGCACCAACCTGTACCTGAAGACCTGTAGCGCGTCCGATCCAATGCATTCTCAGAAAAAAAACATTTACTACATCGCAATTTTGCAGATTTGAAGCGAAGGAATTCATTCACTTTGATTTCAGCCCTGCCCTTGCACTTTGGACAATGCACGATAAAAACATCCATCAAATCATACATTCGGATGGGGTCACCATTGTATCTGTTGACATTTGTCATCCCTGCCTCATTTGTTATAATATATCAATTCCACTTACCTCCGGATCCGATCAAAATAGTAAGCGTCCATAATACAAACAAGCCTGCAACGATCAAAGGAATGTAAAACACCGCGTAACCTAATTTTGAATAATTGGGATTCCTGATTAGGAACCAGGAAGCAATGGCAAAAAAAGAAAATACCGATGCGACAATCAAGTTTTTTCCTGGTTCAAAAAAGGACTCTTCATGACCGAGTGACCTGTTCGTAAAATATACAAACAAGTGCATCGCTGACAAGTAGATATAATACAATGCCACCAGTCCATAAATTCCAATCACAATCTGATAAAATAATTTCATGCCAAAGTCATTAGAACTCAAAAATAAAAACTTTAATCATAATTCATGGTCGCGATATAATCTATTTTCCAAATGCCATTCTCCTTTGACATTTCGAAATCGTATCCAAATTCTCCTTCAAGGCGGACCACCATCTTACCTTCCTCATTTTTAGTCACATGAAATACCAATTGATCGATTTGATTTAGTATAATTTCTGGCTCTTGTGTGATCAGCACCAGGTCAAACTCAAAACCTTCCGGTGGTCCTTCATTCTGCAAATTTTCCTTCAAATATTTTTCTTTCATGATGAAGTACTTCATCCATTCCTTTTCATATACCTTGGAGACAAATCCGCTGGACAACAAATAGTCCAGGTATTTCTGACATTCTTTCAGGCTAACCTGGTAATTTCCATCCTTGTCCTGGAAGGTAAATCCAAAATTGTTGGACTTTTTATAATTCAATTTATACCATTTTAAAAATGACTTGACAGTTTTTTTCATTTCTGTTGAATCATGCAATATGAGTCGCAGGGCATCATTGGGCGAATTTCCGGCCAATAAATGATATTGAAAAAATACTCCAAAAAACATAGAAAGCATCCATCCTTTACCCATAATTCTATTTTGTTTCACTCGCAAAGTTG
This sequence comes from Saprospiraceae bacterium, assembly GCA_016715965.1. NCBI lineage: Bacteria > Pseudomonadati > Bacteroidota > Saprospiria > Saprospirales > Saprospiraceae > Saprospiraceae bacterium. Next base: position 251,601 of record JADJXG010000001.1, read on the forward strand.
CACCCGCCTTACCATATAAGCAACTATATTTTTTGAATATTTTTAAAAACCCCCTATGTTTCCATTGATTTTGTAAACCTTTTTAGATAACAATGGTCTAAATGGGATAAATTAGTTTTGAAATGAAGTACTTTTTCCTTTTTCTCTTTGCTACTACACCCGGTTTTTCCCAATCTCTCTATTTTCCGCCTACCATCGGGAGTCAATGGGAAACTATCTCAGCTGAGAGCCTCGGATGGTGTACCGATCCAATTGACGAGCTGTATCAATATCTTGAAAATGAAAACACAAAGGCTTTTCTGGTCCTTAAAGATGGAAAGATCGTCCTTGAAAAATACTTTGACAGCTTTACACAGGACAGTCTTTGGTATTGGGCTTCTGCGGGCAAAACAATGACTTCTTTTTTAATTGGTCTGGCACAGCAGGAAGGAAAATTAAAAATATCAGATTCCAGCTCGAAATATCTCGGCAAGGGTTGGACCAGTTGTACTGAATCTGACGAATCTGATATTACCATCTGGCATCAATTGACCATGACCTCCGGATTGGATGACCGCAATGTTGATGCAGATTGCACCTCACCCGAATGTCTGGTTTGTTTTAGAGATCCGGGTGAGCGATGGTCCTACCACAATGCACCCTATACATTATTGGATGGCGTGATTGAAAACGCAAGCGGCCAAACCATCAACCAATTTATGAGGGAAAGATTGCTGGCTTCTACAGGGATCGCAGGGATTTATTTAAAGCTCGGATACAACAATGTGTTGTTTAGCAAACCCAGGGTGATGGCTCGTTTTGGCTTGTTAATGCTCAATGGAGGAAATTGGAATAACACACCCGTTTTAAGGGATTCCGATTATCATTATGACATGATTCATTCCAGTCAGGATATCAATAAGTCTTATGGTTATTTGTGGTGGCTCAATGGTCAGGAATCTTATATGGTACCTGGCTTGCAGTTAGCCATTAATGGTTCGATCAGCCCCAATGCACCTGATGATATGTATTCTGCGATGGGCAAAAACGGTCAGATACTCAATATTGTACCCTCCCAAAATCTAATTGTTGTCAGGATGGGCGATGCACCAAACACGGGTTTGGTTCCTTTTACAATGGCAGACTCCATTTGGAGAAGATTGAGCCAAATCATTTGTCTTTCCAGCCAGGCAAAAAATGAGTCTCTTGATCAAATCAGCCTGCATGTTTCTCCCAATCCGGCCCGTGATCGAATTGCGATAAAATCTATAGATGCAGAACAGCTTGAGATTTTTAACAGTCACGGACAACTCATCTTTCAAAGTGACATGAAGAATTCAGAACTTGAATTACCATCTTCCGGCTGGTCGAAGGGATTGTATTTTGTTCGGGCAAAACGAGCCAATGGCCAGTTGCTCACTCAAAAATTGATCCTTGAATAAAAATAGTTGAGATCACTTTTGCTCGCTTCGCAAATCATCCAGGAATTTACGAACTTCTGAAAAGCTAACTTTTTTATTTGAAAAATGCTCAAGAGCAAGATCCTCCTCATTTGGCTTTGCACCAAAATGATTCAATATATTGGTAAGATGCATTTTCATATGCCCTGCCTGAATACCTGTTGTAATTAATGATCTGACTGCCGCAAAATTTTGGGCGAGCCCAGTGGCAGCAGTAATCATCATCAACTCCTCTGCAGAAGGATTTCCCAATAACTCCAATGAACGCTTGGCAATCGGATGAATGGAAGTCAATCCTCCAATGGTGCCAAGAGCAAGGGGGATTTCCAACCAAAAGTGAAACAATCCATCCTGAATGCTACAATCGCTCAGACTTCTATACACTCCATCACGAGCTGCATAGGCGTGTCCACACGCTTCTACTGCTCTGAAATCATTGGCTGTTGCTATTACCACAGCGTCAATACCGTTGAAAATACCTTTGTTGTGGGTCACCGCTCGATAAGTGTCAGAACGTGCTATTTTAATGGCTTTTTCAAATCGGTCTGCAAACTCAGAGGGGCCAATCCCTCCGGCAAATTGTCCAAGCTCATTGATTGGGCAACTCACCCAGGCCCGTACGATGCACTCCGGAGTATAATTGGACAAAATGGACATGATCATTTCTACATCTCTCTGATCGTCCTTCAGAAAATCATTCTTTGTCATAAAATTCTCAAAACTCACAGAGAATGATTCAAGACAGGAATTGATAAAATTGGCGCCCATGGAGTCGCAGGTTTCAAAAGAGATCCTCCATTGGTAGTATTGGTCCAGATCTGGTATTCTAATTAGTTCGATACCGATCAATCCACCACCCCTTTTTTCCATATTGGATAAAATTGCTTTGGCATCGGCTCTCATTCTTTTTTCGATCTCCGGAATCCAGCTGCGCAACAAATGTTCTTCACCATTCCATAGAAAATGAATTTGACCCAGCTTTTTTGTGCTCAGGACCTTTACCTGAATACCACCCCGATCCATCCAATATTTTGCTGCCGATGCGGCTGCCGCCACCACGCTACTCTCTTCAATCACCATTGGGACACAATAAGTTTTGCCGTTGATGAAAAAATTAGGCGCTACACTAAATGGCATGGGAAAATTGGAAATGGTGTTCTCTGAAAAGCCATCCAATATTTTCTGCTGTTCTTCACTGTGATGCCAGTAACTCATCAGCTCATGCATAACATTTTCAGGATCCTTGAAGAAATTCTCTACGATCCATTTGATCTTGTCTCGTTTCCGCAATTTGGAAAATCCTGAAATAGATTTTGAATAGTGTACTCCGGACATGGAATTTAAGATTTAATACTCAGAAATGCTCTGGACAATAACAGACCTTTCATCTGGTCTTCAAAAAATTCCTGAAGACTTTCATAACTGATCACTGCATGTTTTAAAAAGGCTGATGCCATGCCATAAATAGAAGGCATCTGACTAAGTCGGAGTAAATAATAGGCATCCAAAAAATGACTTATTCCACCGGATAGTATCAAATTTCTGGTCTGTGCTGAATGAACAGCCATAAAATGATTGACCCCAAGCACCATTTCTGAAGCCTTGTGACCTACTTGAGCCAGTGCTTTAAATCGCTCTAATTTTTCCGGATCATCGCGGAGCAGTTCCAATATGGCAAAATTGGTTCCTCCAAAAGCCCCTAATTCGATTGCTTCCAGAGGCAATCTAAGCAAAGCGTCCATGGATTTTCGGCCCATACCTTGTCCGACTTCCTTGACGATGATAGGAAAATCAAAAAGATCCAAAATCATCTCGATGCTCTTCAGTGGGCTTTGACGGAAGCGATCCCCTTCTGTCTGCATGGCTTCTTGCAATGGGTTGAGATGAATCACAAGGCCAGTGGCTTCAGTGATCTTCACAACCTCGGAGATCAAATGGGTCTTTCCATCCCCAATCCACTGTTCAATTTGTGCAATGCCAAGATTGGCAAAAAGTGGTTGATTTCCCAAATATTTGCGCACCTCAAAATCAGATCGGGATGAGGGTTCATCAATCAGTTTTCGACAGGATCCAAGGCCCATTCCCAATTTGTAATCTCCACATAATCTTGCGAGATTTTGATTGATGGAGGCTGCTCTGCCTGTACCTCCTGTCATACTTGAGATCCAAACTGGATAATCGAGTGGAATTTCTGAAAAAAGGCTGGGCCATCGTTCTCCTTCAACTGGATGAACGCCATGAACGGGATCATACTCAAACCTCATATCCAGTGAATCTATCGAGGTGGCTGACTTAAAAGCCAGTAAAATATGATCTTCCTTCCGATCCGTAGAACTTTTCTGTGCAGGGTCCATAAAAAATTAAAACTAAAACAAGGAAGGCCGTGAGTTGTTCTCTGTCCGTTAAAATCCTGAAGATCACAATGCACTTGGCTGCTGAGAAGGACAAATTTCGGGTCAATCGGACCTTCCTTGGAATTCAAAGATTCTATCTTTGGTGCATTACAAGGTGCATTGGTCCTTTTCTGGTAAAATCCTTCCTGGCAGGTTTCATAACATGGCTGACTTTAATTCTTCCCATTCATGCGATTGCCCAAAAGACGGACACTGTAAAAAACAATGTGCACGTCGTGCACGCTGAATTTATGCGATTTGAAAGACAGGGAGGAAAAGAAATTCAGTATCTGAGTCAGGACATCGCGGTTTTCCATAAAAAAACCTGGCTCTTCTGCGATTCAGCAGTGATCGACGGCCAAACCGTGGTCGCAATGGGCCATGTCAGGATTGTTGAAGGCGACAGCCTCCAGATCTTTGGTGACACCCTTTTTTATGATGGCAGGCTATTGAAATCCAGTTTTAAAAACAACGTCGTTTTGATCCACCGCGATCGCCATCTATTTACGAACGAACTCGACTATGATCTCAAAAAAAGAATTGCCTCCTACCTGACCGGGGGACTACTGAGTTCTAATACAACGCAACTCACCAGCATAAAAGGTTACTACCATGCCAAAGAAGAAAGAGCTTATTTTAAAGATAGTGTCAATGTACTTTTAGAAGATCAAATGAATTTGCAGTCTGATTCTTTGATTTTTGACGCAAAAGAGAATAAAGTACTGTTCACAGGACCTACTTTTATTTTGCAAGCTGACATGAAGCTATACACCGATGATGGATTTCACGACATCACCGGAAAAAAATCTGTCTTCACAGGTCATCCCAGATATGCCAAAAAGGATCAGAAGGCAGATGCCGGTCGCATTGTGTCATTGCATAATGAGGACATTGTTATGTTGATGGACAATGCCTGGATTAGAGACAGCCTGCAGGAAGCCAGTGGAGACAGCATTGTGATTGACAACAAAAAAGACCTGGTAAAAATTTATGGGAATGGACGTTACAAAGACAAAGACCGGATCTTGAAAGGCGATGTTTTGCATTACAATCGCAGGACCCAATCCCTCGAAGTGGAAGGGAGAACCACTGTCAACGAAGGATCTCAAATTATCGAAGCAGACAGAATCCTTTACTCCGGTGACGAAGATTTTGGAAGAGCTTATGGGAATGTCCACTTGAAAGATACTGTTTCTGGTATGACCATCCAAAGTGATACCTTTTATTACAACAAAAAAGAAAAAACCCTGATTCCCGTAGGAACCAGAAAATACATATCTACTCCAATTGATCAGGATACGATGTACCTGACCGCAGATAGTTTGATTTCAGTCAGAAAAATTGACGGTGCCGATACTTTTACAGTGATGAGGGCTTATTACAAGGTCAGAATCTGGAGTCAGAAATTTCAGGCACTCTGTGATTCTTTGTATTTTGATGGTCGGGATTCGACCTTTAGACTGCATACATTACCAGTGATGTGGTCTGACTCGACCCAGTTTGTCGGTGACACCATTCTGGTTTTGATAAAAAACAAAACCATGGATCAAATCCACCTGCAAAACAAAGCCTTTGTATTGACAGAGTCCGTTAGCGGTCTAAACAATCAAATGAAAGGTCGTTACATTTTAAGTCAATTCAATCATTCGAAAATTGATTTTCTCGATGTAAAAGGAAATGCAGAGTCTCATTATTTTATTCAGGATGAATCAAAATCATACATCGGCGCCAACTACATTAAATGCAGTAAAATGAGAATCTATTTTGCCGGTGAACAAAAAATAGACAAAATACATTTCTACACCACCCCGGAAGGAAATATGTTACCCGTTGAAGAAGGTAAAACCAAAAGACTTGAGGGATATGAATCCAGATTTGGAGAGAGACCCGTAGATCTGGAATCCATCCTATCTCCCAATCAATTGCTCATTGAACAGAACGGAAACATAGAAGAAAAATAATACTTCAAAAATTGGTTTCCCAAAAATTTCCTTTTGGTTCAATAATGTTTTGTGAATCTATCTAACACTAAGCAAGGATGTGAAGTTTTTCATTCATTTTTGCCTATGTCCTTATGAAATCAATCCGGCAATTTATTCTTAATTCTTATTCAGGCATTGACAGAAATGTATGGATTCTCGCCACGGCTATGTTTATCAACCGTTGCGGGAGCATTGTGATGTTGTTTTTAGGGGTGTATTTGAGCAAAGAATTGAATTATTCCATTACGCAGGCAGGTGTGGTGATGAGCATGCTTGGTCTGGGAAGTCTGGCCGGTTCCTTATTGGGGGGAATTCTCGTGGACAGGCTCGGATATTACAGGGTCCTGGTGAGCACCATCACCATCAGCGGATTGGTACTGCTGGTGGTCAGTCAGGTCAGCAATTACTATCTCATGTGTCTTCTGATTTTTCTTTTTACTGCAACCGGTGATGCTTTTAGACCAGCTAACATTACAGCCATGACGAGTTTTTCGGATGCATCCAATTATACGCGTACGATCGCACTCAACCGACTTGCCATGAATTTAGGATTTTCAGTGGCACCTCTCATTGGAGGATTTCTGGCAGCTGTTCACTTCAGAAGTATTTTTTGGGTAGATGGATTGACTTGCATCGCTGCAGGTATTTTTTTGATGGTGCACATTGGTCGGGTACACCGCGAAATAAAAAAATCGGATTTACCACCCATCGTCAAAGACGTTCAAAACGGAGCAGGCTTTTCCTCTCCATGGAAAGACAGTTTCTATCTTTGGTTTTTGTTGGTTTGTTTTTTATACGCCACTTCTTTTTTTCAAATGTTCTCCACCCTGCCTTTGTATTACAAAGATGTCTATCATCTGAGTCCGGGAGGAATCGGTCTCCTCATGGCCATGAACGGCCTTGGTGTTGCTTTGGTGGAAATGTTTGTGATCTATATCATCGAAGGAAAACTAAGCCAATTCAGTTTTATCAAAATCGGTGGCGTTTTGTTGGTCATTGGATATCTTTTAATGAATTTTTTTCACGGTTATTCCATTTTGGTGGTTTCAATGCTTGTCATCACCGCAAGTGAAATTTTGGCCATGCCATTTATGGCTAGCTTTTGCATGAGGCGAGCTGGCAGTCTTTCCATGGGCCGATACATGGGATTGTATTCCACGGCATGGGCTTTGGCATTGATAGCTGCTCCTTTTCTAGGGACCCAGGTCATCGACCGTTTTGGTTATGAGCTGCATTGGTATGTATTTGCAGCTGTTTCCGCCTGTTCAGTCATTCTGATGTATCTGATTAGAAACGGGGATGGACTAAAAGTATAAAATCAGATAGTGATATTTCACTGGATGGATTTATTAGATCGATTGGAAAGTCATAGATCCATTTTTTAATTTGAATCTATATAATTTACATTTTTATTACCTCTGCATATTTCTGTTTTCCATTTCTCCATTTAAATTCCAGAAGATAATGACCCGGCAATAATTGATCTGTTTGGATTTTCCAAATATTGACATTTTCAGAAATGCGATATACGCCTATCTCTCTTCCCAGGACATCTTTGATCACAATCGAATGGATGGCATACTGCCCAAAAATTATCTCGAGATGATCTGAAAATGGATTGGGAAAAATACGGATACCCTCATTCATTTGATCATCAAATACACCTACCGTACTTACAATGGAAAATTGGATGATTCTTTCGCACAAATTTTCATCGGTCACGGTGAGTTGATAATCTCCGGGAGCAAGGTCTTTGATCTCATCTGTGCTCGCTCCAGTGCTCCAAGAATATGCATAGGGTGGTATCCCTCCGCTTACAAATGCCTTGGCTTCGCCATCCTGACCTGTACTGGACTTTGTTTGTACTGAGGCAATCAACAAATCTGGACTGGTGATCGTATACTGCAATTCTTTTTGACAATTGTTGACATCTCTCAAATAAAGGATATAGTTTCCCGCCTGTACATCACTTAGATCCTGAAGGGTTTGACCCGAAGACCAATAATAGAAAAAAGGTGCCGTACCAGAAATCGGCGTTACTTTAATTCCCCCCGTTGGCTCACCAAAACATTTTACATTTTCAATGGTGGACTGCACTGCAATTGAATCAAAATTTTTCACTTCAAAATTTTCTGTGTAGATGCATCCGGATTCATCTTTTAATTCAATGGTATAATAACCACTACTAATTTAATCGATGCTCAATTCCTTGGAACCAGTATGCCAAAGCACTTCAATATTTCCCATTCCTCCGGAAGGCGTGGCTTCGACTTTTGCTCCAATGTCCTCACAAGCAGGATAGACTACAAGACCGGAAAGGACTTCTCGATGAACTTTCAGTTTCACCAAATGAATACTATCACATCCGTTAGTTGCCCGATAAATAAATGACAATGTGCTATCTTCAAAGTATTCCACATCGCGATACAATTCCCCATAACAAAGCCATTTCTCTTCTTCGGTCTGAGATACAGGCAACACTTCAATCTCAGTTCTTATAATGCTGTCACATCCCACAGACGATAGAAGGGTGTCAAAATAAGTCCCTGTTTGAAGATACTTTTTGGTAGCAACTGCCACAAATTCACCCTCACAAATCTGAAAATATTGGGCAAATAAGGTTTCATATTCTTTCACAATGATCGTATGCTGGCTCAGCTTATTGTTTTTGGTGACTGTAAGGGTGTAAGTACCAGCGGAAGTAATATCGACCGTGCGGGTAAGAGGACCGTGGGACCATCGGTATTGGCCTCCAGGAATGTTCGCAGTGAGTTGCAATGGCTCCCTTTTGCACAATGGAATTTCACAACTTGGGATGGTGTCTGGCATTCTCCATTTGAGCACCACTTTAATTTGAAGTTCGGCATCGATTCCAAGATCTGTCCGGTCGTCGATGGCTGTAAAAACCCATTTTCCTGCAGGATCGAATCTGCCCAAAGATCTGCTAAACCATACTGTATTTTTTTCACCAAAGGCCACATTTTCTCCCGGCTTAAAATTGGATCGGTAAATTCCGATTCCACTGGGTGAGGTATAGGAAGTCAATACACTTCTCGCCCATGAAGTGCCCTTTGCCGTAATCCCATGCTGTATTTCTACCATTAGATCCTGTGCGTAGGGGGGTATTGATCCAAACAATCCGGCTGGAAAAACAAAGCTGTCCCTAATCTCAGAATTGTCCACCATCATTTTTAACTCTTGAAAAACCGAATCCAATCTACCGGGCTTTACCGGACAACCAAGATTGACCCTAAATTCTTCGACGTCCAAGGTATCAGAAGCCGCATATTCCGTGCAATTGTCTGAAACTGCTGCAGTATAAATTCCCGAATATTTTACATCCAAAAAACTGTCGTTTTTGCCGGGCATTTTATAATCGTGGTGAAACCAATCGTAGGTGTAATTTGCATCTACAGGCTTAGCCTGCAATTTGATGACATCTCCATCAAAATAAGGACCCTGTAAATTGACCTGTTGAGTGGCATTGAATTTTGCCTGCAAACAAGTTTTGGTGTTAATCGCATTTCGTAAAACATCACCGGGTTCTTTGCCAAATCCCTTTGAAAAATTGATGCCATAAGAACTGAGATGACAATAACTCATGATTGTACCTCCACCTACGGGTGCAGGACCCGGTGGACAGGAACCCACATCCGGAGGCTGGCAGTTGTCTATCTGACTGTTTTTGGCTGGCCCCCACACACAACTGTGGGTGTGCCAACTGCCGAAATTATGACCCAATTCATGCGCCATCACTTCTACGCTCCAGGAATAAATGGGGAGCTGCTGGAATGTATTATTAATCCAGGCATAGGAAAGCGGCCCCAATTGTCCATTCCAGTTGGTACACATACCATTGACAAAGGCGATCCCACCTTGTTGTTGGGCTGTAGCTGTACTTAAAAGCTGCGCAAGGTCCCCGTTAAAATTATTTCTTCTGTAATTGGCGTATGCAAGTAGTATGTTTTGCAAAGTGGTTTTGGGAAAAGGGTCTGGAGTGGTCCATACCATAATGTCTGATATTTCCAGATTGACTCTTTCAGCAGCATACAAGGTCTTAACCACATTAAACAATCCGGTCACATAATTGACCACCTGACTGACCTGCAAATTTCGATCCTGCAACATCTTGTAGTCACACTCCAAAAATACCCGGACGGTTCTGCATCTCGTATCAAAAATGGTTTGAGATTCGACCATGTTGTGCAAGAAAGAGCTTGCATCTCCAGGCTCCTCTACCCCACACTGATACTCCTGTTTTTTGATTAGATCACTCTCATAAAAACTGATATAATTCTGATTGGAATGCTCTTCACCGGAATGGGACTTAAGAACTGCAATATTTAAGTTCCCCCTTTCTGGTAGAGAAACTACTCCCATGATTTCATCAGAAAAAAAACTCATGGCGACCAAGGAGCCATCGATGCCAGCAACCACCCCCTTGAAATGCCTCGCTCTTACTGGCTTAATGCCATTAGGGTCTTCAGATGTCAAAATCCTCGATTCCTCAGAAAATATTTTATGTTCCATCAGAATCAATTCCATTTTTTGACCTTCTACAGGTAACTCCATTCTGAACGCATGGGACTGATTCATGTATATTGCATGCAAAACTTCTCGATTCAAGCGAAGAAGGGTAAAATGACTCAAGTTCTTGGTCACCGCAATAGCTTCGTCTTGATTCAATGTATTAAATTCAACTTTTCTAAAAGGAGAATACAATTCGGTTTTCCCAACTTGGATTTGTCGTGTGCTGATGTCTTCAATGATGGAATGATTTTGCCCCCATAAGGTGGGCTGAGCAATAAAAAATGAAACAACAATAAATTTGGTAAGCCAGTTGATTAAAACTCTTTGCATCTGAGGGATATTTGGTTCCAAAATTAGACAAAATTCAAACATATCTAAGGTTTTTAACAGTCTTCGTGTGTTTACAATTTCACCCAATTGAAAGAAATATCATTTGGATAGAGGTAAAATTTGTATTTTACCACAAAATATACCCCATGATTAATCTTAATTCATTTACTTTTAACTGTTGCAATTCAATTTTTTATGCCAGGATTATTTTCTTGACTTCCTGTGTGATTTTAAGCCCTTTGGTCCTAGACAGTCAGGAAACGGCTGTTAAATTATTGGAGTGCCGCTGGTCAGATTCAATGCAAATGGCATTGCACAAAAAAGAAACCGTCGTGTTAAAAATTAAATATGGTAAGGAATATAGAAAGTGGATAAACCATTCTGATATGGCCCTGGTCCTGGAGGGTGTCCAAAATGGGAGTTTGCTGGTGACAAACGATCGGAATAAACTTATTAGAATACCAATAAATGGAATCGAAACCATTCAATTAATAAACGCTAAAGCAAAAAAGAAAAGTGGCTTGCTAATTTTTGGTGTGATTCTATCTATATTAGGTTCATTGTTGGCCATATTGTCACTTCCATCTGTCCTTGATTCTTTTAACGGTAATGCAGGATCTTTTAACGATGGAGGATCCAGGGGCTGTTCCTTACTCATGTTTGGATTACTTGGCGTTGTCGGAGGAATTATTTTGTCAGTCGGGGGAACTTATAGATACTCAGAATTTGATAAAATAAAACGGGAGATCAGATTTGACGATCCCCAATGCAGGTGTGAGTGGAATGAAAATCCTTGATCCTATATTTCCTATAAAATATTATCTGCTTATAGAAAGTTTGATTTTCAGCCATTTTGACCATAACTTATATCTTGAGTCATACAGTCAGAAAAAAACCTCCAAGATCAAAGAACCATTTACTTTTTAAAAAATCCGCTCATATAGCAAGGCTTAATGCTGCTTACCTGCCTGAGGATCCGCCGTTTTGAGATTTTTATAATGAGGATCCAAAACATAGGAAAGGATTAAATCTGAGTCCAAAATGAATGTCTGTGTTGGAAGACGAAAATAAAAATCAAATAATAAAATAAATACTCCTAAATTAGCCTTCAAATAACAACTTTATGAATCACTCAATTTTTCACACAAACTATTTTATCACAAGAGTATTTACCCTCTTTATCACTTCATTTCCATTTTTTTTAATGGCTGATTTCTCTGCTTTTGCTCAAACATCACCCCAATTGATTCTCCATTGTGACTGGGAAGATTTGGCCAAAACGAGTTTTTACCGGGGAGATCCTGTGGTACTTAAAATTAAACAGGAACCTGACTACGAAGAGTGGGCAAAATATACTGGCAGACCACTTGTTTTAGAGAATTTCGAAAATGGAAGCCTGGTATTTGCCCTTTCGAATAAAAAGAAACTTAGGGTTCCGCAAGCAGCAGTTGATACGATTCAACTGATCAATGCCAAAACCAAAGGTCAAAGCGGTTTAAATATTGCAGGTATCTCCTTGAGCATTCTTGGTTTATTATTTGGTATCGGTGCCATCTTTTCTGGAAAGAAAAGATCTGATTCTCTATTGGATGAAGTGGACAATGTCGCGTCATCCTGTTTGCTTTTACTGCTTGGCATAGTATTTTTTTTGGTGGGTTCAGTTTTATTCTTAAGCAGCCTCCATCCAAAGGTTTCAGAAAAAAATAAGCTGGGTAGAGAAATTGCATTTGACAACCCAAGATGCAAATGCAGCTGGACTGAGCATCCTTAATTATATAAATATCTAAAACAACTATATCGTACAAAAAATAAAAAAGCCCCTCCACTTCATTATGGAGAGGCTTGATCGTCTTTTCACACCTTGGTTAAAAGTGTATTATCGCTGTACAATAAATCTTTTCATAATGGCTGAGCCATCCGAATAATCCGACTTCAGATGATAAACTCCTTCCGGCCATGCCGACAAATTTAAAATCTCTGTTGCCGATTGCACCACCGGTTGATACCAGACCTGCTTACCGGTTGCATCATAGATAGCATAAGCGCTTGGAATTTGATTTCGAAATTCCAATTTAAGTTGATGGTCCGCTGGGTTTGGCATTAGAATGACTTCATTGGTAAATGAAATATCCGTTTGTGAAGTCCTGAATTCCGCATCTGTTTTTTCTGCTTCTTCTTCACATTTTGGAAAACAAGTCAATTCGGCAGGTTGAAATATGAAATTGCTCCTACCACCACCAGACAAGCCATTCAATGGTATTACCTCAATGCAATAATCTTCAATTTCACCATACAGCACATTGGTACAAGGATCCACCGGATAGTTACCAAATGCCATGGCAATTCGAATACGAACTTCCCTTCTGGAAGGAATATCTGGCACAATGATGTTTCCACAGACCTGTGTATTCCCAACTCCGTATAAAATGAGTTCACTTAAATTCTGGAAAACTCCATCGCCATTATAATCGATCCAGGCTTTCCAATACACGTTTTGTGGTTTGGATTTATATCCTGGTGTCAGACAGATTGCATAACTATTTCCTGCGCGAATGGCTCCGCAAGGCGCAGGATAATATTTATAACCACCATCGTCTCCCGAAATCTGGTTTATACCTGCAAATTCGACCTGCTTGATCCACATAATGCTGCTATTGATGGCGGTAACAGGACAATATCTGGTCACAGAATCACAATCAACTTTTAAATTAAAATGACAGGTATCGCTGCCTCCTTCTTTGCTCGCCACATAGCTAATCAAATAATTCCCACAATCTGCGATACTGCCTCGCTTTGGACCGGCGATCTGTGTAAGTTGATAACATGGGACTTCCATCACAAACTCTCTGGACTCAAGGCCATTCTGGTCATTCCATGTTCCGTCCGGAAACATCTCAATGTAATCATCAATTGGATTGAGTGCATTTGGCTGTCCAGGTTGCCAGTTGGTGTAAGAAAAAGGACTTCCATCGATCCATTCAAAGCGACCTTCGATTCTTCGATCAGTACCTCCAATCCAAGCCGTTTGACCCATGAGCTTACTGGCCACGAATTGATTTTCAAATTGATCTTCTATGACTGCCAGTTTTCCCCCATTCAATTCACTGATGGTTTTCGCTTGTTCCCAGGTCTCTGGTGAAAGCGAACAGAAGTAACGATTGCCATTGTATTCACCCATGTAAATAAATCCAGGGATATGACTGATACAAGGTGTGCAATATTGTACTTGGGGTAAATCCCAGCTTGTTACAGCTCCATTTAAAAAAGGGTTGGTGCGGTACACGGTAATGTCTGCCGGACATTCTACACTGATTTCTGTATTGATCACTGTAATATTGAATGAAACGGACTTTTCGTTGCCGCAAAGGTCTATCGCTCTGTAAGTAACGGTGAAGCTGCCGGGACCAGATCTAATTCCTTGTTGGTGGGATGACTCTACAATTTGCAATCCACATGGATCCGTAGCGATGGGTTCGGGCCAAGTAACCACCACTTCGCACTGACCTTTGGCATCAATGGTTAGATCTGCAGGTACATTTGTAAATTCAGGTAATTCGGTATCTTCCAAAATAATGTTTTGTACACATTCTGCATACAAGGAAGGTATCAATGGATCAATGGCTTTCCAGGTTCTTCGGATCACCATAGCACCCGTACATGGACCATTGCTCACAATGCTATCTACGAAACCAATGTCGGGATCTAAACAATATAAACTTCCAGCTATTCCGGATGGCAATCCTGTTACCTCCGGAGCAATAGAGCTACCCGGACAACCCTTGTAATCTGCTGGGCAGACAATGGACGGATTGGATCTACAGCATTCATCAGTTACTGTAATGGTAAACTGACAGATTGATTGATTACCGCAAGAATCGGTTGCGGTTAATGTCACTGTTGTAGTTCCTATTGGAAACTGGCTTCCTGAAGTATGGGAAGAACTAAGTGAAGTTGCACTGCATTGGTCATCCAATTTTGGGTCTTGCCAATAAGCATAAGCTACACAATTATATTCAGGTGTGATGGTCTGGTCAGGAGGACAATTCACAAACACCGGTGGACTGGCATCATCAAAAGAAATTATTTGCACGCAAGTGCTATGCAGGATGGGATTATTTGAATCGCGCGCTTGCCATGTTCTTTCGAGAACTTTGGTACAACCCTGATCCAATATTACAGAATCTGAATAACTCACGATAATATTACCGCATTTTGCATTGGATTGTTCCACAACGGGGTATCCTGTTACATCAGGATGGGTGCTCAAATTGATACAGCCTGAAAAATCCTGAGGACATCGAATAATGGGAGGCTTGTTGCAGCAATCCTCCTCTACTGTAATTGTAAATAAACATTCACTGGAATTGCCACATTCATCTTCTGCTGTAATTCTTACTGTGCTAACTCCCAATGGAAATCTTGTTCCAGAAGAATCTGAACTGAAAATGGTAACGGACGAACACTGATCGCTTGCCTGAATAGATGGCCAATGGACCGTTGCATAACAATCTGCTTCCGATTCGATGGTGATATCAGCAGGACATTTCAAATCTGGTGCTTCATTGTCATAGAAATCAATGAGCTGAATACAAGTAGAAATCAAGCTCTGGTTTGAAGGATCGCGGGCGACCCAATTTCTCCTGATTTGCAAAACACATCTCGTCAAATTTAAAGTATCATCTCTAAATTCAACAATTGGATCTAAGCATTTGGGGTTTGATTTTTCAACCCTTGGATAACCTGTTAAATCAGGATGGGTATTTCCGGGAGGACAAGACAAATAATAGGGTGGACAATGGATGACCGGAGGCTTGTTACAGCAATCTTCTATCACTGTAATGGTAAAACTGCAATTGCTCATGTTGCCGCATTCATCCTCTGCAACCACTGTAACTGTTGAAACTCCCAATGGAAATCTCGAACCACTGGAATCGGAGCTGGTTATAACCACCGATGAACAATGATCGCTTGCCTGAATGGTCGGCCAATGAACTGTGGCAAAACAATCTGCCTCTGAAACGATCGTGATATCGGCCGGACAGTGTATATCCGGTGCTTCATTGTCATAAAAATCGATGAGCTGAATACAGGTAGATATCAAACTGGAATTCGATGGGTCTCGAGCTACCCAGTTTCTTCTGATTTGCAAAACACATCTCGTCAAATTTAAAGTATCATCTCTGTATTCAACGATTGGATCCTGGCATTTTGGATGTGATTTTTCAACCCTTGGATACCCTGTAATATCAGGATGGGTATTTCCGGGAGGACAGGACAAATAATAGGGTGGACAGTGAATCACAGGAGGAAACTTGCAGCAATTTTCTGTAACAGTAATTGTAAACCTGCATACACTTTCATTACCACATGCATCTCTGGCCGTTACAACCACTGTTGTTGTTCCGATCGGAAACCTTGATCCTGAACTATGTGAAAGCGTCAGCTGCACTGAAGAACAATGATCGGATACTTGAATGTCTGGCCAATGCACAGTAGCAATACAATCTGCTTCAGGGTCCACTGTCACATTCGGAGGACAGGAAACCAATGGTGCAGTTTTGTCTTTACGTTCTATTCTTTGAATACAATTCGATACCAAATGTGGATCACCTGGATCTGTCGCCACCCATTTTCTGAATATCAACAAGTCACAGGTCTCTGCTCTTATGGTATCATCAACATAATGCAACAAAGGTGGAGGACAGGTAGGATCTGCTGATTTGGCCACAGCCAAACCTGTGATCAAAGGGTCCGCGGATCCAGGACAATCTGAATAATCTTTTGGACAATCCAAAATTGGCGGTTTGTTACAGCAATTTTTTACAACTGTAATGGTGAACGAACATCTCGATGAATTTTTACAAGAATCAACTGCTTCATAAACCACCGTATGAACTCCCACCGGAAATCGGTCTCCCGACTTACTTGAACTCGCTACGATTAAAAGTTTACAATGGTCTGAAACATGGGGTTCGTTCCAATGGACAGTTGCCATGCAATCAGGATCTGAGTTTACGGTAATATTGGGAGGACATACCAACAATGGTCTTTCTTTATCCTCCAGGGTAATTTTTTGTACCTTAATGCTTACAAAAAGTGGATTGTCTGGGTCAGTTGCTTTCCAGGTTCTTTCGATAACTAAGCTGCATCCTTGATTGAATATAATTTCATCTTCAAAGCTTAAAACAGGAGGTTTGCAATGCACCGTTTCTGCCCTGGCCACTGCCCTTCCAGTAACAGCGGAGTCTGTCGAAGTGCCGGGACATCCGACAAAATCATGTGGAATCTCTAATTTGGGAGGTTCATTGCAACAGACAGCCACCACCGTAACATTATAACTACAGGTACTGATATTGCCACAAGGATCAACCGCGGTAAATACAATTCTGGTTTCGCCTTCCTGCAAAAGACTACCATTTGGATGGGAAGAAGTCAAGCAAACATTTCCACAATGATCCGTCACTAGAGGTGTATGATAGTTGTACAAAACCACACATTTATCATTGGAATTCAAAGTCAGATTGGGAGGACAGTTGTGAAATACGGGTGCCACTTTATCCTCATAATAAAGATATTGAATGCAAAAATTTCTTACATTCGAATTGGTGGGATCTTCAGCAATCCAAATCCTTTGTATGGTCTTTTCATTGGGACAACTGCCAGGTGTTACACGGTCAGTATAACGGACAAGAGGCTGTTTGCAATTGACATGCCCGGGTTTCGCCTTGGCGCATCCAGTGGCATCAGGATTTTCGGTGGCACCTGGGCATAGTGTCAGGTCAGGAGGACAATCAATGATCGGCGGAGTCTCACAATCTACAAACTGCGCAACTTCTGACTGGAACCCCTTGCCAACAACAGTTGGTAAACTACTCTTAATCGTAATTGGCTGTGCATGACCATAAACAATTGACAAAGCCAACAAAATGGGAAGTATTAAAAATTTATTCATAACTAAAACTTAAATTCTACAAAGTCAAAAAATATCAGTGTAGAGTTCTGAGAGATTGGGGAGTCTTGAAAGTTTTAGAGTCGTAAAGGTAAATCATTCTTCACTACATAAATCCTAAATCCTATTAACCAATTGTAAGTATTTTACCTATCGAAAAATAAAAAAATGTTTGTTTTTTCTAATTTACAATTTTACATTATACATAAACCATTGTTGTCATTTTCGTAATGAAAAGAATACAACAATGTTTGAAATTAATTTATATTCAAAAATTACATATCTTTGATTCTAATATCACCAAAAAATAATTGTCTGTGTCCAAATTATCGGCGATTGTGATCACATACAACGAATCTATGCATATCAAAAAATGCATTGAATCTCTTTTGCCGGTGGCAGACGAAATTGTCGTGCTGGATTCCTATAGCACAGATGATACACCACAAATTTGTAAAAATCTTGGTGTTCGTTTTTATCAAAAAAAATTCGAAGGCTATGGACCTCAAAAACAAGCTGCCGCCAAATTGGCCCAATATAATCATATACTTTCCCTGGACGCAGATGAATGTTTGGATCCAGATTTGACAAATGCAATTTTACACGAAAAATCATTGGGCTTTAAGGATCTCTATCTCTTAAACCGAATTACCTGGTATGTTTCTGGTTGGGTAAAACACTGCGGGTGGTATCCGGATCTTAAAATCAGATTATGGAATACATCCAAAGCGGGTTGGACCGATGACAAACTGCATGAAACAATTATTGCAAAAAATAAAACGGAAAAGGTTCAAAAGCTTAATGGACATCTCTTGCATTTTAGCTATCTTTCGAAAGAAGAGCATTTCAAACAATTGGAACATTTTGCTTCAATCGCGGCCAGAGACCTTCAAGAAAAAGGAAAAAAAAGCAACATGGTAAATCTATATCTCAAACCTGTCTATAAATTTTTTTCCATCTATATTCTGAAAAAGGGATTCTTGGATGGTCACATTGGCTGGAACATCGCATGCAGATCAGCTTTTGGTGTAAAAAGAAAATATGAATTATTAAGAGAATTTGGAAAAGAGGATTAATTCCATTGCCGCAAATATTGAAAAAACCATCTTCTCAGCTCTACTATCACCAAAATAGATCCAACCTATTTTGAGGTAATACAAAATTAACAATAGCCGCACAATAAGTTAAAGGAGAGAACTGAACTTTGTACTTGAAGCTTGAATATTCCGAAAGGATGGGTATCAAAGAAAAACGAAAATTAGAATTGGTTGTTTTGAGTGACTTGCACCTGGGAACCTATGGATGTCGCTCGGAAGCCATTTATGAATACCTCCAAAGCATCGATCCTGAAACCATCATACTCAATGGTGATATCATCGATATTTGGGCCTTTGACAAAAACTATTTTCCTGAATACCATATCAGAGTAATCCAAAAATTACTGAAAATGGCAGCCAAAGGGTCTAAAATATTTTACCTACTTGGCAATCACGATGAAGCCATTAGACGATATGCTGATTTTGAATTGGGAAACATTAGAGTGTGCAACAAACTGGTACTCCATTTGAATGGCAAAAAAACTTGGATTTTTCATGGAGATATTTTTGACCTATCCATACAACATACCAAGTTCCTTGCCAAACTAGGTGGTAAAGCTTATGATTTTTTAATATTGCTGAATGCTTTCATCAACCAAATATGCGATTGGTTTGGTTGGGAAAAATTTTCGCTTTCGAAAAAAATAAAGGGAAGCATTAAACAGGCAGTTAAATACATTCAGGATTTCGAGACCACAGCCATTCAACATGCAGCAGATCAGGACTATGATCAAGTCATTTGTGGGCATTTGCACAATCCGGTCATTCGTACAGAAAGGATAAAAGGAAAAAATATCACCTATCTTAACAGTGGAGATTGGATCGAAAATTGTACGGCATTGGAATATCAAAACCAGGAATGGTGTTTGTACCGCCACCCAAATGTTTACCACAAAAAAAATTCATCTCCTACCCAAGTCGATTTTGCCCCCTCAGTCAAAATTCCAAATACTCAATCATTGTATGAAGATATTGTATTCGATTCAAGGTACAGGTAATGGCCATCTAAGTCGCGCCATTAGCATACATCCCTATTTATCAAAGTATGCAGCCGTCGATTACCTGATTAGTGGTTCCAACTTTTCTCTGAATGCTCCATTTGATTTCAGGTATCATTTGCAAGGTATAAGTTTTAAATACAATTCCAAAGGCGGTATTGACTACCTCAGCACCCTCCGAAATCTTGATTTAAAATCATTCCACAAAGAAATTGATCGTTCTCCGGTCGAAGATTACGATTTGGTCATCAATGATTTCGAACCAATAAGCGCTTGGGCATGCAACAGGAAAAATGTACCATGCATTGCAATGAGCCATCAGGCTTCATTTCTCTCTTCGAAAACTCCTATACCGGCCAATTCCATGGACATTGTTGCGCAAATGGTCTTAAAGAAATTCGCACCAGCCCATGATAAAATCGGCTTTCACTTCAAATCCTATGATCAGTTCATCTACACTCCGGTAATCAAAGACGCTATTAGAGAGGCAAATATCAGAATTGGTGATCATATTACTGTTTATCTTCCTTCGTTTGGGCTTTTCTATTTACGAAACCTGTTGAGTTCATTTACCAACTACCAATTTCAGGTTTTTCATGCCGAAGTCGAAGAAGACTTAAAATATAAAAACATTGAATTTAAAGGAATTTCGCAAATGAGTTTCAACGAAAGTCTTATAAATTGCAAAGCTGTTATTGCAAATGCAGGATTTGAAATTCCATCTGAGGCATTTTACTTAGGCAAACCAATGATTCTGATTCCTATTCAAAGACAATTTGAACAAATTTGCAATGCTACTGCAGCCAGTTTGCTAGGAGCTCAGGTGATTTTCAAATTGGGAGATTCATTTAGAAATCAACTAGAGCATGCACTTCAATTTCTCCACCCGATCAAGTTGAACTTCCCCTTACATTTTCACCTTTTCATAGAAGATGCCCTTGAAAAAGCCGATCGGATCCGAGCGAAAATAAGGGTAAAAACCATATAATATTCTGGCCAAAACAAGATTGGAATCCAAATGTTGCTTATGACATGGGTAAAAGAACATTGGTTTTAGGTGCCAGCGATAATCCCACAAGATTTGCATATTTGGCAATTAATATGTTGGCCGAATATCAACATGTGGTTTTTGCAATTGGGCAGAGAAATGCCATCGTTGGTCAAACGACAATCGAAAAGGAGAGGTCACTTATTAAAGAAATCGACACACTTACACTCTATATTAACCCTCAAAGACAACGAGATGAATATTCCTTTATCCTTGCTCTGAAACCCCGCAGAATTATAATGAATCCAGGTACAGAAAACGAAGAGTTAACAGCTCTTGCCAAGGCCCACGGAATTGAAGTCATTGAGGCTTGCACCTTGGTGATGTTGAGAAGTGGTCAATACTAAATATAAAAAAAGAACCATTTGATATTCTCAAATGGTTCTTTGGTATTTACTTAAAAGACTAATTAAAATTAAAGAGACTAGCCCTCTTGCTACAAGAAGTCCGTCCATAATATCCCAATGCCAAATTGGCCTCCAAAACAATAGACACAAATGCAGGATTGGTGCTCACCTCAGAACTTGCATGGGTTCTGTTTTGCTGACTTGGTGTTGGAAATGCATTTTCCTTACCCCTTCCATTTACCATATCGGTGAGGCTATATCCCAATCGGAACCCAGCCATCAAAGTAAAGGTTTCGTAATTTAAAATATATCCACCAATTCCAAAAATTCCTGAGTAGTATTTATCTATAAAATTTGCGGTGACTTCGCCATTAATGCTTCCTGGTCTTGAATCTTCATTCGTCACCTTTCGCAAAAATGAAATCTGAGGTCCCAACTCCAAATAAACTCCATCTTTCTGCATCCGATACAATATTGCAAGATCGCTATTCGACCACTTTAAGGTATGAATAAAACCCGGTGTGTTGTCATAAGCATAATCAAATTTTTGCTTGTTACCGGACAACATAAAATCCACAGTTATTCCATTAAAAAGTCCGAAAAAGAATCCAAACTTCCCCCCAAACCCATAACCTGAAGACAGATTATGTTCATAGACTCTATCGTCAAAAAGTTTGGTATTAATCAAGCCAGTCAATCCATAAGATGTTTTCAAGCCAACATCCCACCAGGCATATACTTTTTGACCATCAGCGTTAAAGAAAGTGGCCAATAAAACCAACAATAAAATAGTTTTTTTCATTTCAGAATTTATTTTTTCAATTAATAATTTACCATTTAAAATAGATTTAGTCTTGAATTTCTTCCATCAATATCGCATGAAATAATTCTATTCACCATCCAGAATATTTCCAAGGCCTCCCAAAATACTACCTTCTTCTCTTCGTCTGAAGCCTCCGTACTGCACAATTTTTCCTGCAAGACGGCTAATGGGTAAGGATTGAATCCAAACAGTGCCGGGACCTCTTAACAACGCATAAAAAAGTCCCTCACCACCAAACATCCAATTTTTAATTCCCCGGATAAATTCAATGTCAAAATCAATCTGACTGGTGTAAGCTACCACACAACCAGTATCAATTCTCAATATTTCTCCAATGCCCAACTCTTTCTTCGAAACATATCCACCTGCATGCACAAATACCATACCATCACCTTCCAGTTTCTGCATGATAAATCCCTCTCCACCAAAAATGCCTGTACCAAGTCTTTTTTGAAGTTCAATTCCGATGGAGACTCCACGCGCCGCACACAGAAAAGAATCCTTTTGGGCAATTATCTTTCCGTTGTACTGACTCAATGACAGTGGAATAATTTTACCGGTATAGGGTGCAGCAAAACTTACACGGGCCTTACCATTTCCTTCATTGGTATATGTCGTCATGAATAAGCTTTCACCAGTTAATAATCTTTTCCCGGCATTCATCATCTTTCCAAAAAAACCTCCCTGATTGTTATCGCTGCCGTCCCCAAATACTGTGGACATTTTGATACCATCCTCCATCATCAAAAATGCACCACTTTCCGCGATGGTGGTCTCTCCCGGATCCAATTCGATTTCTACATATTGAAGCTCTTCTCCGTAAAGCTTGAAGTCTATTTCGTCGTTCCTCATCATCAAACATGAATAAAAGACAAAAGTAAATCAAGTGCTCCAAATCACCAAAACATTAATGGAATTCATCTATAGAATAAGAATTGATAGAATTGATAATCAATTTGTTAAATTAATGTAATCCATGCATTATAAGTTATTAAAGCAGTACCTTATGACAGAAACACCTGGCCTTTGGAAATGCCTTTGGCCTCAGCATCTTGCTTTTAGATACAGCAAATATTTTCCTGACAGGCAGCCTGAGACCACTCCAGTTTACCGGACCAATCAATCCGATGAATGCCGTTATATACCATGATTTTTAATCAGCTACCAAATAATTCAAAGCCAATTGACAAAGAAGAGAAGTGCTACAATGCCTCAAATTCCTCGCTCAAATCCTTCAAACATTTGGCACAAAGAAGAATTATCAACCAGGAATCCTTACTCTTAGCGGTTGGATCGAAATGTCCTCCAATTTCATTTTGTTGTCTTTTAAAAATATTTCTCATTTTAAAAATCCTGGTTCAGATCCAATACCCCAAACATTCTTTAAACAAGAATAAGGTATAGCTCAAAGGAAAATTACATTCAATCCAACCACAAACCGTAAACAGAATCCGATCGCATCAACCTAGTTCTATTTACCTAAAAACTGTAGTTGATATAAAGATTGAGAGTCCTCCTGAGCAGGTTGACTTCGGATCCTGCAATCTTTATTTCAGGAGGCTGATTGGGACTTAAAGGATTGAAAACTGGAATTCTAAATACGTATTGGATATACTTCACATTTCTTCGATCTTCCAGATTTAAAATTCCAATTCCTGCCGTAAGTGCAGATTGATTCCAGCGGTAACTGTAATTTAAATCTAAGTCAAATCTAAAGTACATCGGCAAGACTTGTTGCACTTCATTGATGGATCTCACATTTCTCTCTCTGTCTCCCACCAAAAACAAATCAACATAAGGCTGTGGAGAACCATAAATATGATACAAATTCAAACTCCAGTTCTTATATGAAAAAGTCTGCGAAAATTTTAGTTGATGGGGTCTTACCAGAGCTTGACTGTAGGGATTTCCTTGATTAATTTGAGGAAACCGGACAGTTGAATTTATCCAGGACCACGAAGCATTGAGTTGGTAATATTTAAAGGCTCTAAAGACTGAAAAATCCATTCCATACGATTGACCCGTACCACTGTATATCACAGTTCTGGGTAAAGACGGCGGGCTTGTTGCAGGATCTTGTATAGTCAAAGGCACATTGTAAACCTGTTCAGCAACACCGTTCAATTTTTTAAAATAAAATTCCAGCACAAATTGCCACTTTCTCCAATCAATCATATTTTGAAGCTCCCATTGATCGCTAATTAGCACTTTAAAAGCTCTTTCATCGGCCTGTGTCCAAAAAGAAAATGGTCTTCCAAACCGATCTTCAAAATCAACTTGCCTTAAGTACTGATAATACTTTCCCCACCTTACCGATGATTTCCAATTCTTCAACCATCGGTACTCAATTTGAAGTCTTGGAGACGCGTCCAATAAATTTCTTCGGTCATATCTACTCAACCTGATGCCGGGACCTATATACAATCGTTCAAAGAATGAAAATTTGCCCTGGTAATAGGCGTTAAAATCATTGCCATTCCTTAAATGAACATTAAAGATAACATCCCGGTTAATGATATTTCTGAAGAGTGTACTGTCGTAATGATTCCATTCAAATCCAAGTTGATGATTGCTATTTTTTGCGGTATATTCATGATCAAAACGGAAATGGTACACGTTCATTTGATTGTTGAATAAAGTCAGATCTTGAATATTGCGCGTCCTGGGTGAGTCCAATCGAGATGTCGTTATAACACCAAGAATTTTTTGCTGATCGTCAAGACTGGAATTTGAAAAACTGATCCTACTTTGAAATCTACGCGACCATGCAAATTCAGATGAAAATGAATAAGCCCTGTTTATCCAACTTGCAGTATCGTTAAAATTTTCAACCACTCTTAAATTTCCGGAAACACTGGTGTTCTGGTAGTTGGTCACCACCTTGTCCACAGACCTAAAAAAAGAAGCTCCAATGCTCCACATTTTAAGTGGCCTTGCATTGAGTTTCAAATATACATCGTTGAATCTGAATTCAGGATTTGCAGGAACAAAGCGTTTTTGATCTCTTGAAATATTCAAAGCACTTGAATTGCCAGAATGAAGAAGATTTGCAAATGCATCTGAGTCTCCCAAATTGGTTGTCGAAGCCCTACCGGCGAATAAAACTTCAAGACGATTTTTTAAAATTGGGGCTTGAACAAACAGGTTGGAATTCAATAAGCCAATTTCAGATTTGACAGTTATTTTGCTTGCAATTGGCTGAGATTTCATACGAACCATTGAAGAGGTCCTTCCACCGTAGTTAGAAGGAAAATAGCTCTTGTATATCTCCACACTGTCCAGCATGAACGGATTTATATTGCTAAAAACTCCGAAAAAATGATCCACAGAGTAGAGAGTCAATTGATCCAATAAGATCAGGTTTTCTTCGGTGTTGCCCCCACGGATTTGCAACCCGGCGCTAAGGTCGTTGGCCCCATTCAATCCGCTCAATTGTTGAATGCTGCGGAGAGGGTCTCTAAACACGCTTGCTGTCAATAAATCTGTCTGTGTCAATTTTAAGCTTGGCGAATAAAAATTCGATGCATTTGAAGGATGCTGACTTTTAACATCTGTTATGGTGATAATTTCGAGCATTTCAATCTGAGGAATCAATTTAATTTCCACAAACTTTTTAACGATCGGAAGAGAAATTCTATTCAAATGATACCCCAAATAACGGAATTCAAGCCATTGATTTGTCTCCTGGGACTTATACTCAATTATAAACTGTCCCTTTTCGTCCGTACTGAACAATTGTCTGTCTGGCATTAATAGAACACTTACCCCAATCAAAGGCTCTTGGTTCCAATCATCCGTAACTATTCCAGAAATCCTGATATCCTTCCATTCTTTTTGCGGAGGGCTTGTTCCTGCCTCAGAGTCTTTAGTAAGGACAACCAAAAAATGCTCGTCATTTTGTTTGATCACATGGGCGATTTCCAAATCAGAAAGTGCCTTGACAAATCCATTGAGATCCTTTTGCAATAAGTTTAGTGGAGCCTTTGAAACATTGGTAGATTCAGCGTCAAAGGCAAAATGAACTTTGTATTGATTTTCAGCTTTGATCAAAAGATCGTGCAAACTTATGTACTTTGATTCTGACTGACCATAAATAGAAATGAGGAATGAGTTAAATACCAACCACAAGGAGGTACGAACTAAAAACAACCATTTCATCTATTCTTTACTTACAGTCAAACTGCCGTCCTTTAATTCAAATTTTAATTGCATGGGTACGCTGATTGATTGTATGGCCTCTTCCATATTTCGAATATTAAAGAAACCCGTATATCTCAGTTGCCCCATTTCCGGGCTTAAATTTATGGCTTTTATAGCATATTGTCGTTGGAATTCCTTCAACACCTCAACCAAGGCTGCATTTTCATAATAAATAACACCATCTTTCCAAAACTTTAATTCTACTGGATTGAAAGCCGCCTTGGTCTCGAAATTCTTCGATTCGCTGGTATTATAGTTGGTGACTTTTTCACCCGGTAATAAAACATGAACTTGATTGGATTGATGAAATTGAACGGATACTTTTCCAGAAAAACAATGCACTTCCATTTTTCCTTCGCGATCAAAAACATTAAACTCGGTACCCAGTACTTTTACTATACCAGAAGGAGATTGCACTTCAAAAGCTGTTCCTTTTTCTATGGAAAAAAAGGCTTCTCCTTCAAGCTTCAATATTCTGTTCTGCCTGAAAGAATTACCCTGATAGCTGACATTGCTTCCTGAATTTATCATCACCTTAGATCCATCCGGCAACGTCTTTTCAAGTTTCATGGCATACGGTGCATCCAATACAACTTCATTGGACGAAAGTATCAGATCACGGAATACAACAAATAAAAATAGGGAAGCTGCAGCAAGTGCCCACCAAATAGATTTACTTTTCCACTTTAGCAATTGCTTACCTTCTTGGGCATCCATACTTTGGTCGATCCGGTTCCAAAGTCGATCTTGAGCAGCCTTGTCATTTGCCAAATTTTCGAATTTAAAAAGACGAAGCATTTGGATGGCTTTATTGGCCTGATTTTCAAGTCCGGGATTTTCCACAAAAAGCTTTTTCCAGTCAGGTCCTGATGTGTCAGAAGGATCTTTTACCCAATCAACAAACTGCTGATCCTGTATCAGGTCTTCCCAGTTGTAATTTGAATAATCCTTCTTCATTTTTTCCTCTTCAAACTAAGTAAAGTTAAATCATTGCCTTTTGTACTCAAAAGCCTGCGATTAAACACAATAAAATTCCAAAATGCTCCTTCAAACGCAAAATTGCGGTCGAAATAAGGTTTCGCACGGATTGGTATTGAAGGTCCATGGTGCTGCATATCTGCTCATAATCAAGTCCTTCTGAGTATTTTAAGTAAATGGCTTCCTGTTGCCGCTTGGTCAACAAGCCCAATGCCGTTTTTAATTTAATCTGCATTTCGCGATCAGTCTCTCCTTGAATAAATGCCATTTCAAAATTGGCGGATTCATCTGCCTTGTCAAACTGATCTGTAAGTTCGTGATTTTTTGCATTTTTTTGACCCGCGGATTTTATGATCCTCCTTCTCAGTGATCCAATCAGATAGTTCTTAATACTATCCGTATCTCCAAGTGTGCCCCGCAAACGCCAAATATCTGTAAACAAATCATGAATGCAATCCTCTACCACATCGCGTGAAGGAGTTAAACGCAAACCATAATTCATTAGAGCACTGTAATACAAATTGTATATATCCCTAAGCGCTTCAGAATTCCCTTCTTTAAGAAGTTTCCAGTTATTCAAGTCCTCCTTCACAGGCCACAAAATTGATTCTTTTTAAACAAAATTTGAAATATTTTTTACTTTAAAGAGTACATTTTAGACCAATCCAGCTTTAATCTTTTGTATCTAACATTTTTAATCATCAGTTAAACGTAAAATTATGAAACCAGTAAGAAATTTTTTAGCCATCCTAAGTTTAGGGATTATCCTTGCAGGATTTTGGTCTTGCCAAAAAGACGAGAGCTTAACATCAAATGATGCATTGGCTTCCGGAGAAAACGAATTATTAACAACCACGCTTGCCTCAGATCCTGATGCGTCACAGAATCCTTGCTACAAAATTGTTTTTCCAGTGCAAGTGAAATTACTCGATGGTACCATCGTGAGTGTAGAAAATCAAGAAGAGTTGG
Organism: Saprospiraceae bacterium; assembly: GCA_016715965.1. Lineage (NCBI taxonomy): Bacteria > Pseudomonadati > Bacteroidota > Saprospiria > Saprospirales > Saprospiraceae > Saprospiraceae bacterium. Next base: position 279,684 of record JADJXG010000001.1, read on the forward strand.
ACAAAATTTTGCGCAAAGCTTCTACCAATCCAAGAGCAGGCAGAGCACACATCGTTTTTCCCTATGACGTCATTCTGAAAAACGGAACTCAAGTCACCGTCCACAATCAAGGTGAGATTGAAAGAATTCTCAAGGGATGCAGAACAAGGGTAAATCCTGATCCAGGTGCACAACTTTGTTATACCCTGAGTTATCCATTGACCTATTTACTGAAAGATGGTTCTACGATCACCATTCAGAATAAAGAGGAACATGAAGCTTTCCTTAAAAGATGGGCTGCAAGTAACAGAGAGAGACCACAATTGACTTATCCATATAATGTGACCCTGAGAAATGGTGATGTTCTGACAATAGCCAATGACGAAGACTTTCGCAAACTTCAGGAATTGTGTAAAAGACACCGTAATCCGGTAGATCCAAAACCAACCCCATGTTTTGAATTGCAATTCCCTTTGAGCGTAAAGCTTCAAAATGGTGACATCATAATTGTAAATTCTCCGGAAGAATTAAACCGTTTGATGCAAAACAGACCTACCGCAGCCAATAGAAACTCAATCCAATTTCCTTATGATGTAAAATTGGTTAAAACAGGGGAAATTATTACCATTGAAAATGAAGAAGACTTAAAAACACTGCTTGAAAATTGTAAAATGAGATAAACGTCATTTTCTTCATTAGTCAGAATAAAGCCCGGGAATTATTACCGGGCTTTTTATTTTTAGCAAATGTAAAAAGTGCTACATAGCTTTGCAACCAAATATTCTATGAAAGAATGGAGAGAATAAGCGTTTTTGATATTTTTAAAATTGGCATTGGCCCTTCCAGTTCACATACCATGGGACCTTGGAAAGCTGCATTAGACTTCATCCAAATGCTTGGCCAAAAAAATATCTTTGACAAGGTCGAACAGGTAGAAGTAGAATTGTTTGGTTCACTTGCAAAAACTGGAGTGGGGCACGGGACTGATCTTGCGGTAGTTTTGGGATTATCGGGATATCATCCGGAAACAATCCCGGTTGAAAAAGCAGAATATACCTATAAAACTTTACATAATATTTCTCAGTTGAACTTGGGAGGTATCCGAACAATCCCATTCGACGCCAGGCAACATATTTTATTTCACAAAGACCAAAGTTTACCAAAACACGCCAATGCATTAATGTTTAGGGCATTCTTGAAAAATCAAACTTCGGTGAGTGATACTTATTATTCTGTGGGAGGAGGATTTATTGTAAAAGAAGGGAGTGAGGACTTGACAGAAATACGGCACATGCCTTATCCAATTGATTCCGCATTTGACGTTAAAAAATGGTGCTCCACATTGAATTACTCAATTTCCAGTTTGGTGATGCAAAACGAACTAGCATTGAAATCAGAAAATCAAATTCAACAAGATTTATTAAAAATTTATGAGGTGATGCTGGATTGTATTTATCAATCCTGTCAAAAAGAAGGAGAGCTTCCGGGAGGATTAAAGGTGCAGAGGAGGGCAAAAAATATTGCAGATCGCTTACTGGGAGGCAGGAAACCAAATGACGCAGAACAATTCTTTCAACTTATAAGAACGACACCAACTAATTTTACGGATACCCTCAATTGGCTAAGTTGCTTTGCTTTGGCAGTCAATGAAGAAAATGCAGCATTTGGGAGAATTGTCACCGCTCCGACCAACGGAGCAGCTGGCGTCATTCCGGCGGTCTTAATGTATCATATTTGCTTTAATCAAAACAAAGGTATTGAGGATGTTTATAAATTTCTTCTCACTGCCGGAGAGATTGGAAGTCTGTTTAAAAAAGGTGCAACCATTTCAGCCGCTATGGGTGGTTGCCAGGCAGAAATCGGTGTTTCTTCCGCAATGGCTGCTGCAGGTTTGACGGAAGTGCTTGGAGGTAATTACGAACAATGCCTGATGGCCTCAGAAATTGCCATGGAACACCATCTCGGCATGACCTGTGATCCGATTGGAGGGTTGGTGCAGGTACCTTGCATAGAGAGAAATACCATGGGTGCCATTAAAGCGGTAACAGCCGCTCAAATTGCATTGCAGTCAGATCCTTCCAAAGCATTGGTTTCACTAGATGCCGTTATCAAAACCATGAAAGAAACTGCTTTTGACATGAACCATAAATACAAAGAAACTGCAGATGGTGGTTTAGCCATCCACATTCCTGTCAATATTGTGGAATGTTAAGCAACTTAGTTCTTGGCCGGCTGCCGATGGTTTTGAACCAGTTTCTCTAATTCGGAAATAGAAGGGACTCCTGATTTCCTCCACACAATCTGGCCATTGTGAAATAACATTAATGTAGGTACAGATTGAATTCGATAGGCTTGTGATGCACTAGGATTTTTGTCCACATCGATCTTCAGTATCACAACATCATCACCCATTCTACTTTTTAATTCCTTTAAAACTGGGCCCATCATTTTACAGGGTCCGCACCATTCCGCAAAAAAATCAACCAACACCAACTTGTCTCCTTGGATGTACTCTGAAAAACTCTTTCCCATGATAGATATTTACCAATCAAAAACGCAAGACTTACCCGCAAAGTTCCAAACCTCTCCATTTGAAAGTCCAATTGTAACAAAGGTTACATAGGGTCATTCTGATCAAGTTCAAATTGGAAAATTCAATTTTTGAAAGGGTCTATATTGGATTGGGTTCTAAAAATTATTTATCTCAATTTTTCAACAAAACGATGGAACTCAATCACGCGTTATTTCGCATTTTGGCAAATCTGTCGAACCACATCAATATCCAGTAAACTGGTTAAATCACCAAAATCAGTTCTCTCTCCATCTGCAATTTTTCGCAATATTCTGCGCATGATTTTACCACTCCTCGTTTTGGGCAATCCTGACACAATTTGAATCTTATCTGGCTTTGCAAATGACCCAATCAGATTTTGCACCATCTTGCCTATATCTTGTATCAAATTATCCTCTTCCTTTTGCAAATTTTGACATATCACAAATGCATAAATACCCTCTCCTTTGATCGCATGAGGGTACCCAACTACAGCGCTCTCAACAATGTCCGGATGTTCGTTGATGGCATTTTCTAATTCAGCAGTACCAATGCGATGACCGGATACATTTAAAACATCATCTACCCTGCCGGTAATCCTGTAGTTCCCTTGCTCATCCTTGAAAGAACCATCTCCTGTGCAATACATTCCATCTACCTGTGAAAAATAATTTTGTTTACATCGCGCATGATCCCTGAAAGTGGTTCTGATCATACCAGGCCAGGGGCGGTCAATAAACAAAGCTCCCGTTTGATGGGGCTCTGCAACAAAATTCCCGGATTGATCCAACAATACCGGAGAAACTCCCGGCAATGGCAATGTGGCATAAGTTGGTTTTGGGTCTGTAATTCCTGCCAGATTGGAAATCATAATTCCTCCAGTTTCAGTTTGCCACCAGGTATCGACAATGGGTATTTGTGATCTTCCAATTACCCTGTCATACCAGTGCCAGGCCTCCTCATTGATAGGCTCACCCACCGTACCCAATACTTTCAAGCTATCCAAAGCGTATTGTGCAGGTATCAGATCTCCATACATCATGAGACTTCGGATGGCGGTAGGAGCAGTATAAAGAATATCCACTTTGTACTTGTCTATGATTTGCCACAATCTGCCAGCATCAGGCCAGTTTGGAATCCCTTCAAACAGAACAGATGTCGCACCGGCAGACAAAGGACCGTACACCAGATAGCTATGACCAGTGATCCATCCTGCGTCGGCTGTACAAAAATGAACTTGCCCCTTTTTGTATTGAAAGACATTGACAAAAGTGTAATTCGTCCAGATCATGTATCCGGCAATGCTGTGGACAACTCCCTTTGGCTTTCCCGTCGAACCTGATGTATATAAAATAAAAAGCGGATCCTCCGAATCCATCTCAACCGCTTCGCAAAAATCTTCTGATGGATCCAGTTGCTCATGGATCCAAAGGTCTCTCTCTGGAAACATTCTTACCGGATGGCCTGTCCTTTGAAATACAAAAACATTCTTGACAGCATTGATCTCTGACAAAGCTTCGTCCAGAATACTTTTCAAATCAACTACTTTAGCACCACGAAAAGCTCCATCACAGCAGATCACGTATTGAGCCCCACAGTCCAGAATTCTGTCCTTGATAGAAGATGCAGAAAATCCACCAAATACAACCGAATGAATAGCACCGATTCTCGCACATGCAAGCATAGCAACAATTAATTCCGGGACCATGCCCATGTATATGATGACGCGGTCGTGTTTTTTAACTCCTCTTTTTGTAAGCAGATTGGCATATCTACAAACTTGGACACTCAATTCGCGATAACTAATCCTTCGACCGGTTTCTGAAGGATCGTTGGATTCCCAAATAATTGCTATCCTATCAGGATCAGATTCTACAAACCGATCCAGACAATTCTCGGTAATATTGAGCAATCCACCTTCAAACCACTTAATGGTTGGAGTTTCAAATTCCCATTCCAAAACCTTGGTCCACTTTTTTCTCCAAACAAAATGCTGTGCAACCCTCTGCCAAAAACCTTGCGGATCGTCCATGCTTTGCTTGTAATCAGCCAAATATTGCTGATAAGAATTGATTTGATACGCTTCAAACATCTAACATTTTATGATAGAATTCAACGGCAATGATTGTAATAAAAAAAAATTATCGGTTTGAATTAAATCTCCCTGCAAAAACCATTTGATCATATCTCCCGCCAAATGGTCTGAAATAAATCATTACAAAATAATCGTTCTCGGTTTCATACCAATCTCCTTCATAAAGACTGGTATTGATTGATGCGTCGTCATTCAAAGTAGCATAAAGGTAGTCAAACACCGCATTTTTAATATAAAATTTACCCTTATAGACTTTTTCTTGATGGTTGTATTCCAACCTAAATTCTTCCTTGAGTTTCCAGTCTGTGATGGCCCCATAAAGATATACAGGGTAATCTGATTCAATATTTGTTTTAAGAACCGGATGACACCATACATATTCACTTAAAAAGTCTCCTTGCTCATTGATCTGATCTTCAAATCCTACATAATATCTGCCATTGAAATCAAACTCAAATCGATACAATTGATCTGCCCGCGAGCTGTCTGTTTTAAAATAACAATGAAAATCATTTCCCTTTTGATCCCAATAAGACACACCCATGGTTCGATGCTGAATTGATCGAACATCCTTTCTTCTAAATTCTTTCATGGCTGGATAAAGTATTCCATCCTGCTTGGTGTAACTTAATTGGTTACCATTAAAGAAAAAAGGATCTCCAAGAATCATCTTGTTTGACAGACTCCCATTTTGCCAAACCTCTACCCTGATTTCTTTGGCTGGATTGACGATCGTCGTTCTGTTGGTTCCAGTTACGGTAAAAGTCATGCTCTGGTGGGTTCTTGACTTTTCAGGGTCGATCGGAATTTGAAATCTTGGAACAACTTTAAAACTATTGTCTGTCAAATAGATCCTTTTAGTCAGATAAATCTCTCCGGCATTGTCGTACACTACCAACAAATAATTACCCGTCACCTTGAAGCTATAATCTCTTCCAGGCAGGGGTGCCTGGTAATGTACATAAGGAAGGTAGGTCTGCGATGAAGCCCTAAATGTCCGTATTTCCATTTCATTGAAGCCACCAAGATATTCCATGAGTTGTAAATTGGAAGCTGTCCAATCTCGGTTGTAATAACAATATCCGTAAAAAAGATTTCTTGGAGAACCCTCCAGAAGATCAAAGTGCAAATCCAAGGTATAAGGCCGATCTAAATACAAAATGGGCATGGCTACCGGATCGAGCCCCTCCCTAAAATGCACTGTTCTCACCAGAGGATGATAGACCGAATCTACAGGCAAAATAGCAGAATAATCTGGTTGAGCAGACAAGCTGATATTCATACCCATAAAAGACAATAAAACAGTAATTAAGAAGCTTTTGTATAAATCCATATCCAAATTAAACAAATACAACGAAAATTTTTGAAATAGAGTTCATCCTACTCTTCAACACTATCATCGGGATCTTAATTAGGGGGTAAAAAACACAAAAAAACCCCCGACTTTGCAATCGGGGGTTCCAATCTTAAAATAACCCTAATTATTTATCTGATAGCGTTGATTCCTTTTCCTATATCAAATCCTTGTCTTTCCCCAGCTTCAATACTAAATCGATAGTGAATTCCACCGTACAATGCAGCTGACGATACTTCAGTCAACATATGGTCAAAAGACTTAAAAGATCTTGGAGATCCATCAATGTCTTTGCGATACTCATAAGTCTTGTCTGTGAAGGCATAATTATGTCCAAACAGGCTACCCAAAACCTCAACGGAAGCTGCTGCAACGGAGGACAAACCACTTGAATATTCCGGAGTTGCATTCGGGTTGACAAATGGTAAAAAATCATGATCAATATACTCTCTGATATACATTTCTGGTCGCATTGTAAAGTAAGTATATTTGGTTTTCCAAGTCATCACTGTAGCATCGTGTATTGCAATTCCCAATTTCATAAAAGCGTATGCGCTGAATCCTAAATCTTTGTTCTCTGTCTTTAAGATCTGACCTAAGATTGAAAGCATGTGTCCAGCAGGAGTTATTGAATTCTCTTGCTCATCGTTCCAGTACTTCACCATTTGAACTTCTTCTTTGCTCAAATTTTCAACTTTGTTTCTCACCTCCAAGGCATGGGTATAAATAACTGAGCTTTTTTCTTGTGAAAATTGAGGTGGGACAAGTGTTTCAGTTCTGACTTGGTTGTAATTGATAAAGGTGCGCACCTGACCCCAATATGGTTGAAGTGGTTTTCTGACTGTTGATGAAGGAGTCCATAGTCCCTGACCATTGGGAGCAGTAAAGTGCTCAGGGTAATTATTTAATGAGCAGTCTTCCTGACCATCAGTTTGAGAATACCTGTAAATGGCATTTGCCTGAGCCTGACCATAATTAATAGAATTAGTAATGGTGTTTTGATCCAAACCTTTGCTTAATTTTTCAAAATTAATCTTGTAGTGTTGCTCCAGAATATCCCATCCACCTTTTGTGGTGTTTCTATAAAACAAGCCATACAGCTGGTACATGGCCTCATTAAAAGCCAAACCCCAATCCATGTCTGAATGTGTGACAGAAGGTATGGTACCAGGCTTAAAGCCATTTAATTTTCCTTGCATGGATCTGTAGTTCTCCATACCAGGTACGAGTAATTCATACATGCAAAGCCCAATATATGCTTGAGCCCGTGCTGCAACTGGAGGAGTGTACCCAGGAGTCACCTTAATGAGTTCAAAGGAAAGGTTCATCCATTCAACAGAAAGATCTGAGGAGGTTTCGGTCAATTTCTTCACCAAAACCGGATTGACGATGGGCTCATCTTTTACACAGGAAGTAGTAAAAAGTAGCATTGATGCTATGCAAAACGCCCAAAATTTTCTAATAAATAACTGATCTTGCATCATGTCTTTAGATTTTATAGTTTTCAAAAATTTGATCTAAAAAGTAAGGCCTATGGTGTTGGGCCTTAACAACATGATTGCAGGTCCTGCAATCCACAAAGGATCGCAGAACAAAGGGAAGAATACGCCACAAATATAAGTCGTACAATTTGAAAACTGCAAATTTTTTTTGAGTTTTTTGTAAAAATCAGGGAAAACCCTTAGATAATAAAGAATCAAATATAATTAATTTATATGTTTATAATGTTATATATTAAAAATATATATATTATAATAAAAACTATGTTATTAATTATCTTTTTGACTTTGGCTTGATATTCAATGTGTTAATACATATATTTTGGTTTACTGTGTTTTCTCTTCATTAATTTAACACATTGTATAATCTGTCTCAATCCTCTGTTCAAATTCTAACATCAACGAGGACTAAGAGATAAACCCGTATTAGAAAGCAAACAACTACAGATAAGAATAATTCTCAGTTTAAATTCTTCAAAATTCCAATTAGTATAAATTTACCCCTTTGGCCAACATCATTCTACCGAAAGATATAGCTTGACAGAAGCAGTCCCTGATTCAGTATTTGCAAGGATATCTATATCAATGATTTGAGGACCAGATTTGTCCTTTGAATCGTACCTGACTTTGATGGAAGACCTTGCTCCTGGCATCACTGGCTTTCTGGTATAGTCTAAAGTGGTGCATTCACAACTGGTCATTTGATCAATCACCAAAGGAATATTGCCCTGATTGGTAAACCAAATTTCTGTTTCCCGAATTTCTGATCTTCTGACAATTCCAAGCTGGTAATTTGCTGAATCAAAAACCATTTGGGCAAAGCGCGCAGTATCAATCATGCTGGAATTAATGGAATCTGCATGAATATTCTCATTTTCTTTTTGCATTGCAGATATCTGCTTCCGATGGTACATGCAGCCATCCATGAGACCCATTAAAATCAAAATCCAAAAGAACCTTAGCATTCTTTATCCTTTAATGAATAAAACCATTGCATCCAGCCTACATGAGATGGATTTGGTTCAATTAAAACCATTCATGAATGATTACTTATTCTGTGGTTTGTAAGCCTTGTTGAGTACTTCCTTTTTTACTTCTATGCTGGTAGGACCTTCAAGAATTTTGAATTCTGTCCTTCTGTTAAACCGATGCTCTTCGTCTGTGCAATCCTCTCCATTGTTACAGTGGTTTAAGATTTTTGTTTCCCCGTATCCCTTGGCTTTAATTCTTTTGCCTTCGATACCTTTGTTTACCAACCATCTTCGAGCGGAGTTGGCTCTCCGTTCTGACAATTTTAAATTGTAAGAGTCGTCACCTCTGCTGTCAGTGTGCGAACTGAGTTCAATGACCATTTCTGGATATTTTGTCATAATATCGAGAAGTGCTCTAAGGTCAGGTTCTGATTCAGGGAGAATTTTGTCATCATCAAAGTCATAATAAATTTTATTAAGCCTTATGTCTTCGTTGATGGTGATTATTTCAAACTCTGACTCTGGTGGCATCATCTTTAAAATAAACTCTCTGTTAATCACTTGATCTTTCTCTATTCCAACTGTGTTTAACTGGATTTCTTGTGGAAAGTAACCATCTTTGGCAATGACCAGTTTATAGGATTTGTCCTTGTCAAGCAGGTAGTTGACTTGATTCCCCTCCGGGTTACTTTTGGATTGAATATTGGCTTCTTTTCCACCCACAATTTCTATTAATTGTCCGGTGACTCCCTTAATTGCCTTATTGTTTTCGTTTTTGACGATTGCATTCAATTCAATTACCAATTTGCGTTTGCTCACGGTGTAAATATCATCACAACAGGTTTTGCCTTTTAATGATTTTGATTCTGGATCAGGCCTGTTGGACACCAGAAAACCAATTTCTGACTGAGGATTCATTCGATAATAAATATCATCCACTTCTGAATTTATTGGTTTACCCATATTGTTTGGCTTGGACCAATTGGATCCGTTCCAAGTGCTATTAAAAACATCAAAACCACCTAAACTGGGCAGTCCATTGGAACTGAAATACAAAGTACCCTCATTATAAAAAGGACATATGTCATCAGAAGCGGTATTGAGCTCTCCCAGGTTAACTGGATCGCTGTATTGACCTTCACCTGTTTTATTTGCATAATATAGATCGAAGCCACCCTTTCCACCTGGAATATTGGCGGAAAAGAAAAGCACTTTTGATCCAAAAAGTTCTCCTTCATTTGGATGGCGCGACAAATAATCTCCATTGACACCAGTCACTTCAATGGCTGGGCTCCAGCCAGAAGCCGTCCTTGAAGAAGCATATATTTTACTTTCTTCCATAAAGCCACCATCGGACAAAACCCTTGTAAAAAACATGGTATTTCCATCCCTGCTGAAACTAACATTGGACGAATGATAACCTTCACGGTTAATTAATTCTTCCAATTCAACGGGCTTACTCCAACCTTTTTCCTTTTCTAACATTGAACTGAAAATTTTTGAGAAATGGATTCCTTCATCAGATTTAGATGATTTGTCAGACAAGGATCCAAAATAAAGGCTTCCTTCCGGATGGAGGGCCGGACTTGCTTGTGATTCTGAGTTATTGACAGGACTTCCAATATTTTTAACAACAAGTGAAAGGTCTTCCCTTGTGTTTTCGAGCAGGGCAATTCCGTCGAGCTCTATTTGAGCAATGGCTTTCAACTCGTCATTTTGACCTTCGCCCAAATACCTGTTGAATTCAGCGGCTGCCTCCGTGTATTGTGCGTTCATTTTAAGTGCCCTGCCATAAGCTACTCTGTTTTCAAAAAAAAGATTGTTCTTATCTCTGCTCAATACTCTGCCATACCAAACGGCGGATTTATTGTAATCGCGAAGCAGGAAATGGGCTTGTGCAATTTTAATGGCCACATCCTTTTCCTTATTTTCTTTATAGGCTTTTTCATATTGCTCCAAAGCCACATAATACTGTCCTTTCTCGATTTGTTCATCTCCTGATTTCACCAATGCAGCAGGTGTATTGCTGTTATAAGGTTGTGCAGCCAAAAAGAAACCGCAGCAACAAAAAAGAAATGAAAAAATACTTGTTCTGAATTTCATAAAATATGGAATGTATAGAGGATAAAAGTTAAAATCTCGGGCAAAACACTTTTGGCTTAGGGTTAGGCTTTTTGACAATATTTCCTGTGTATATGGCCGCCAATTCGACCGCTCCAAATCCTGATGGACTTTGTGCGGAAGTCTGGCCTGAAACGGTGAGATCAAAACCAATTTGGAATCGTATGTTCTTGATATCCATTCCGGCCATTATTTCAAGTGCATCTCCAAGTCTGTATCCCAAACCACCATTCAGTCTGATTTCCTTTTCAGAATTGAATAAATAACTGACCATACATTGAGGGGCTATCTGTGTGTTGGATTTAAGATTGCGAACCCAAATCATAGGAATCAAATCAAGTTTGTCGTTTAGACGATATTCCAGCGAGGCATGCGCGGAAATCATCGATCCAAGTCGATTACCAATTCCGCCCTGTGAAAGTGAAACTCTTGGATTATTGACCCTGGCTACATTGACACCTGTCACCAGTTTGTGCTTTTTGGTTCCCAAACTGGTGGTATATGCCAAACCAACTGAGATATCACGATAATTGGCCCGATCCTGCAATTTCATCAGATCAGGACTTTGTCCACCTCCGATGCTATTTTCAAAAATGGCTTTCTCTTTGTCCTTAATATTCATAGTGACTGCACCATATTGCGCCCCCACTGAAATATCGCTATTTTTTCCAATACCGAGGTGATAAGCCGCAGCAGCAATAAAGCCTCCTGAACCCAGGGATATCACTCCGGAGCGATCTTGGAGAAAATTCATGCCAAATCCTACCCAATCCTGTTTTCTAAACCCTTTTGTCAAATTGGCATCAATAAAAAAATGAATGGTCCTAAACTCTGAGCCAATGCCAGTAACAGCAGCAACTTGATCTCTAAAAATGCCTCCTATTCGATAAGACCCGTTGAATCCACCAGTTTGAGCCGGATTAACGTGCAGAGGTGAAAAAGAAAATTGAGTAAAGTGGATATCTTGAGCGCTTAGTTTCTGAATCATAGAAAACAACGCACAAGTGATAAACACCAAAATTTTAAGTTTCATATGGCAATTATAAGAAAGCCGAAATATACAGTATTTTATGTTGAGGGCATTTAAATATTTGTAGTATCCAATTTTAAAAAAAAATTAAAACATTGTAAATCTGTAATTTATGTTTTCAATTTAAGCCATAGCTGCAAGAAATCTTTAATTGCTTTTGCTTTTCTTCTTATTGGCACTTCGGCTGTCCAGGAATAAATTGAGTATTTTTTATTAAAAATGAAAAACAGCCGGTTTGATAAAAAACACAAAAGTATTGAAAGAACAATGGAGACTAAGGATGGAGGGTAATCATCCAATTTTTAACAAAGCCAATAAGCGAACAAGATCAATGGTAACAATCCCACTTTATCGGCAACCAGTGGAAATGAGTATTTTAACTGTATAAAAGAAATTGGTGAAAGGAAAAATTAAGGAGGGCTTACATGGATATTCTATCCATACTAACATTGAAGCAATTGAATTAATTGGGAGTAATCAACGAAATAAAAGTAGAATTCAATTCAATTACTTCTATTTGTCTAAAGGAGAAAAATCGATGTGCAATCGTTGATTATTATTTATTAAGCCAAATGGATCTATTACAATTTTAAGCTTCACCTACCTCCAATTATTTCAAACTACATTCTAAAAACTCTTTCCTAAATAAGCTTATTTGAGACAAAGGTATTTTTCATGAATGTCAAAATAACAATATAGATTGGACTCCTCGCAAGCTTAACGCCATAACTATTTAGTTACCACCCGCTGGTTCATATTAGAATCGATTGCACCCAATAGCTAAAAAAAACAATCATTTTTGTTTGACAAATTTTCCTTCATTGATAACGAATTTCCAGAGAAGGCTTGCATTTGAATCGAAAATGGCCGATCATTAAATTCAATTTCCCATTTTGTATAATAAAAATTGGCCAGGGAACCACCCCTGGCCTAATAAACCAATCTCATGAAAAGGTATGAAAAGACGAAGCCTCTTTAATCTACGTTGTCGTGGAGAAAGGAATTCTCCTCCCGGATATCCAGACGATTCTCCTCATCCATAAAAATCCGGGTTTTGGACATGGCCGTCTCTGAAGACGAATTGACCTTGTCCAATCTAATTTGCTTGCGCTCGTATGCAGGTGTGTTTTCCGCTTCAGCCAAGTTGCGACCTTCGCTAAGTGGTTTTCTTCCAATCGACGATTTGACAGCGTTTGGGTCTGCAGCTTGAATAGTTTGATCATTGATATGATAACTGTCTATTATTTTATCTTCCTTTCTGTCTATTGGGTCTGGTTTTGAATAAAACAAGAGACTGTTAAATCGATTGTCTTCTTTTGTATGACTTTCAGGAATTGGATCATCAAATTCGATCGTATTGGAGAGCTCAGAGGAGTGTGAATCCATCAGGGGTTTATCCTCTTCATCCAGATCTATAACTACTTTTCGAACTTGTGTCTCTGTCGCTGATCGGTTCTTATAACCTTGACCAAAACCTGTAGCAATTAGTGTAACACTGATTTGATCTTCGAGACTTTCATCCACACAAGATCCCCAAATCAAATCGGTATCAAATCCGGCTTCCTGTTGCACATATTCAGTGATTTCAGCGACCTCATCCATGGTGATCTCCGGAGATTTTCCAGTCGTGATATTCAAAAGGATGTGCTTTGCCCCGCGAATATCGTTGTCCTCAAGTAATGGAGAATTGAGTGCGCTCTCAATGACCCTGCGCGCTCTGTCATCACCCTTTGCATAAGCACTACCCATAATTGCAACGCCACTGTCCTTCATGACAAAGTTGACATCTTCAAAATCAACATTGATATAGCCTGGCACTGTAATTATTTCAGCGATTCCTTTTGCGGCAGTGGCCAAAATATTGTCTGCATTGGAAAATGCACTGGACATTGAAAGGTTGCCATACATTTCCCTCAATTTGTTATTGGAGATAACGATCAATGAATCAACATTTTGTTTTAACTGATCCAGACCCTCATAGGCCAATCTGGCTCTTCTTGGTCCTTCGAACTGAAAAGGGAGGGTCACGATTCCAACGGTAAGGATTTCAAGTTCTCTGGCAATTTTAGCGATAATTGGGGCTGCACCCGTACCGGTTCCACCACCCATTCCTGCTGTCACAAAAAGCATCTTGGTATCCTTCTCCAGAAATCGTCTCAACTCTTCGACAGATTCAAGGCATGCTTGTCTTCCCACCTCAGGGTTGTTACCTGCTCCGCGACCGACCGTCAACAAAGGTCCAAGCTGAATTTTATTGGGCACGGAACTTATATCGAGACTTTGATGATCTGTATTGCAAACTGCAAAATCAACCCCTCGAATACCGAGATTATACATTTGGGTCACGGCATTTGTTCCGCCGCCACCGACTCCGATCACTTTTATTATCGATTCTTGAGTCATATAATCTTTTTTAATATCTATTTATGCCGTAAAGATACGTAATTATATATTATATAATATAATAAATTATAGATTTTTTTTATATTTAGTCCACTAAAATTCAGAATCGGGGCTTGCTTCAAAGAATTCCTTGACTGAAATGTATCCTTTGTTGACCACTTTTCCAAACCAGGACTCTTTGCGCGATTCAGCTTCAGACTTGGTAGGCATCGGTTCAAATCCAATGGGCAGTTCTTCTTCCTGAAGATCAAAGGTTCGTTCCGGTAACTTTCTTTTTTCTTCTTTCTTTTGAGGCAATTTTTTAAAACCCTCTAAAATTAATCCGACTCCGGTTGCAAACATAGGGTTGGATATTTCGTCCATGTAGTGCGAACTTAAATGTTGGGTGGGATGACCAATTCTTGCAGATAATCCTGTTTGAAATTCCGCCAATAGGTCCAGATTTTTTAACAGCGAACCGCCACCTGTCAGTACAATTCCAGCAGAAATTTTATTTTCATATCCGCTTCTATGGATATCCCACATCACATATTCAAAAATTTCCTCCACCCTCGCCTGAATGACTCTGGAAAGATTTTTCTCAGATATTTCCTTTGGTTCCCTACCCATTAAGCCCGGAATGGTTATAATTCGGTTGTCCACAATTTCTTCACTCAAAGCTGAACCAAACCTTACTTTTAATTTTTCCGCTTGCTCGATGGTAACTGAACAGCCGGCCTTTATATCCTTGGAGATGATATTGCTGCCAATAGGTATCACCGAAGTATATCGAATAATTCCTTCATTGTAAATGGTAACATCGGTTGTGCCACCACCGATATCGACCATAACTACACCTGCTTCCTTTTCTTCCTTGGCCAAAACCGATTCTGCGGATGCAAGTGGTTCCAAAGTAATGCTTTCTGCCACAAGACCTGCTTTCTCAATGCAGCGGAGAATATTCGATGCTGCGGATGTATTCCCTGTGATGATGTGAAAGTTGGATTGTAGCCTTGATCCAGACATTCCGATCGGATCAATGATTCCCTCCTCTTCATCCACTGTAAATTCCTGAGGAATAACGTGTAGAATCTGATCCCCGGGAGGCAGGGCTATCTTGTACATATCCTGTATTAATTTATCAACGTCGGCTTGGGTGACTTCTTCTTGGGGATTGTTCCGATACAATACCCCCTGATGTTGAAGACTTTTAATGTGTTGCCCAGCAATACCTACATGCACACGTTGAATTTCCTGCTTGCTCATTTTTTCTGCCAGATCAATTGCGTCACAAATGGCTTTGACGGTCTTGTCAATATTGGAGACAACTCCTCTGATCACACCCTCTGAACTCACTTTTCCATATCCGAGAATTTCTATTTTGTTCAGAATGTTTCTCCTTCCTACCACTACACAAACTTTAGTAGTTCCGATATCCAGTGCTGCTACGATGTCAGGATTTTGAATATTTTGAGTTTCCATACAGATAAGATTTATTGATTCTAACTTAATTTTTTCCCTTTATAAAATTGAACTGTTTTTCTTACATACCACCTGATCTTTGTTTTGAAGATCAATGGTGGAATAGACATTCCAGCCTTCAAATCGCAAACCTTCACGATAAAAAAACTGAAGCTTGTCCAACTTTTCCTGAATGTGGTCCACTTTCCCAAATAGAATCTTCTCAGATCCAATTTTTGGCACAAAAACTACATCCCCGGATGCCTGTACATCAATTTGTTCTATAAGAGATTGGGCAAATGGGTTTTTGGCGATTTCGAGCGCAAGATAGTAAATATTTTTAATATGTAATTCATTTCCTTTCAACACATTCCTAACTCCTTGATGACCAGATAATCCTGTGGCCACCGGAACCCTGGCTGCATATCGGGACGAACAAGGAATTTTATTACCCTCGGTGTCAATGTAATATTGCCTGCCTTCCAAATCCAAAATCCTCAACACTGGATCTCTTTGGAAAATATCAACATGCAAATTTTGGTTGGCATCCAGGTAGATCTCCGCATGATGCACTACTGGAAGAGCTTCCAGTTTACTTTCAAGTCCGACCGTATTCAAGGCATAAGTTTTAATTCTTCTCCAATCTTTTTTGTAGAACTTTAAAACTGCCTCCCGGATGTCTTTTTCATCAATCAGAATATTCTCAGAGGTAGGTCTTAAAATCTGAATTTTAAGCTGACCCGATTTTTGCAATCTTTGCTGCCGGATGGCAAACAACCAAACAATTGATACCATCACCATGGTGAAGATGTAGATTGCAATACCGATGCCCAATTTTATTTTTCCTTGCATGCTACTTCAATTTTTTAATGATTTCTTCTGTATATAGATCCAGATCACCTGCCCCCAAAACTAAAATGACATCAGTCTCCATTAGCGCAATTCTTGCAGCCAATTCAGATTTCGCAATAAAGTGCTTTGCCTTATTTTCAATTTGGTTAAGTATGCTCCAGGAATCAATTCCTTCAATAGGATTCTCTCTGGCGGGATACAATTCAACAAGAATAATTTCATCCAAGGTGCTTAATACTCTTGCAAAATCTGATGCAAAATCTCTGGTCCTTGTATAAAGATGGGGTTGAAAAATTCCCGTTAGCTTTCTGCCTGGATAACATTCGCGAGCTGCCTTGATGGCAGCTTCCAGTTCTGTAGGGTGATGGGCATAATCTTCAATTAGAACATTTTGAGGGCTTTCATATTTCCAATCAAACCTGCGATCAATCCCTTTAAACTGTTGCAAAGCTATCTTCACATCCTCTTCAAAAAAATCCATTCTTTCTGTCACATCTTTCACCACTCTGATTGCCACCGCAGCATTGGATGCGTTGTGGTTTCCTGGCAAACGAAGTTGAATATTGCGAATTTCAAATCCAGTTTCATCCATAAAATCAAAATACATCCAACCATTTTTAGTTTCTTTTACAAGGACACGAACATCAGCGTTGGATTGAGTCCCGTAGGTGAGAAATTGTACTTTGTCGCCACATCTTTTTCTAAAAGTTTCCAATTCTGATGGAGCGATTCCATGGTACATATATAACCTACCTCCCGGCTTAATTTTATCTACAAATTGCAAATAACTATTCAACATGGTCATTCTGTCACCGTAAATATCAAGATGATCAGCATCCAAAGAACCAATCACGGCAATATTAGGACTCAATTGTAAAAACGAGCGGTCAAATTCATCGGCTTCTTCAAGCATCCAATCGTCTCCGCGATCAATTAAATTGGAAAAATGGTTCTTCGATATACCACCTAAAAAACCAGTAAACGGAACTCGACAATGGTCCAGCAATTGTGCCATTAGGACACTGGTGGTCGTCTTTCCATGGGTGCCAGCGACCGCGATGTTTTTATAGTTAGAAGTTAACAGTCCAAGGACCTCCGACCTTTTTTTTAATTTATCCGGCCATTGGCTTAAGTAAACAAATTCCGCAAGGTCTTTCGGAATGGCCGGAGTGTAAACAACCATTTCCACTCGCTCTGGTATAAGCTCCGGACTATCTGTATAATGAATAGAAATTCCCTCATGAATCATTTGGTTTGTCAGATCAGTTGTATTGCGATCATACCCAAAGACTTTGGCTCCTCTTTGATGAAAGTACCTTGCTAGAGCACTCATCCCTATTCCACCGATTCCAAGAAAGTATATGATTTTGGGAAGATTCATTGAGTCTGAATAAATGTAATAATCTTTTGTGCTATTTCATCTGCAGCTTGGGGTTTGGCCAATTTTTCCAGATTACTTCTGATCTCAGCCTGCCTTGCATCGTCATACAATAATGCGATGGTGGCATCCCATAATTTCCTCAAGGCATCTTCATCCTTGACCAGTACGGAGGCATTTCTCTGTACCAATGACATTGCATTTTTTGTCTGGTGATCATCGGTCACATTGGGTGATGGAACCAAGATGGAGACAGTACCTGTAACTGCTATTTCGGAAATGGTCAAAGCTCCTGCTCTGCAGATGGCTACGTCGGCAACAGCGTATGCAAAATCCATTCGATCTATAAAGCTAAATATTTTAATCTGATTTTCAAATCCATCCAACTTTGACCTGATCTCATTTTCATACATCTTTCCTACTTGCCAAATTAACTGTATATTTTCATTGGCCCTGATCAAAGGATATGCCTGAATGATCACTTTATTCATGGTAGCTGCTCCAAGACTTCCTCCAAAAACACAAATGGTCTTCTTGGTAGGATCCAAACCAAAGTATTGATAGGCTTCTTGTTTGTCAACTACCATGCTAAAACTTTTCCTGACGGGATTTCCAGTTACATACAGTTGAGAAGATTTGAAGTATGGACGCACATCATCAAATGCTGCACAGACCATTGACGCGTATTTGGCCATCCTTCGATTGGTCAAACCAGGGTATGAATTTTGCTCTTGAATGACGATTGGAATCCCCAACCACTTGGCGGCCAACATGACAGGGCCGCTAGCATATCCTCCAACACCTACTACAATATCAGGGCGAAATTTCTTCAAAATCCCAACTGATTTGGTCAAGGATTTTCCCAATTTCCACAGGACTTTAAGGTTGACAAATATTTTCTTTCTGTTAAAGCCACGAATATCCAATCCAATCACATTATATCCTGATTTTGGAACTTCTGTCATTTCCAGCTTGCCAAGCGCTCCCACAAACAGGACCTCTACCTCACTCACTTTTGCCCTCAATGCATCTGCCACTGCAATAGCAGGAAATACATGTCCCCCTGTACCTCCTCCGCTAATTAACACTTTCATCATCCAGACTAATTTTGTCCTGTTGGATAGTTTCTTCAGATGTTTCATCCAGTTTAAGACTGCTGATGTGTTTGCTAACACTCAGAATCATTCCAAATGCAATACTGGTGATTAATAGGGATGTCCCACCCATACTGATAAATGGGAGTGTGAGTCCGGTAACCGGAACAACGCCAAGCGAAACTGCCATGTTGGCGTATGCTTGGATTACAATACTAAAACCGATGCCAATGGTCAACATTGCTCCGAAAGCCCTTGGAGATTTGGTAACTATACTGACACAATGGGCCAATAATAAAGTGTATAAAACTATCAAACCGATTCCACCAATCAAAATTCCCCATTCCTCACAAATGATGGCATAGATAAAATCGGCATAGGAATAGGGTATGAAATTTCTCAGCATACTGTGTCCCGGACCAACTCCAAACCAGCTACCTCTGGCAATGGCAATTTTGGCTTGTTGCACCTGATATCCACCATCATTTCCCAAGAATTCATTTATTCTGCTCACCCAGGTATTTACCCTAATCGCATCCGGTAAAAACTGGCCAATGTAAACCAGTAACCCAAACATGCATACTCCAAGTATCCCTAAGACCAAAATATATTTGAAAGATACTCTGCCTACAATCATCATCAGCACGCAAGTCACAAACAATAAAGCAGAAGTACTGAAATTCGATGGTGCAATCAGTCCGCAAACGATCAAAATTGGAAGAATGATTGGCATAAAAGATGTCTTAAAACTCTTAATGTAGTCCTGCTTGGCTGAAATCGACCTGGCCACATAAGCAATTAAAGCAATCCTTGCAATATCAGAAACCTGAAATGTGATATCCAGAAATGGCAATTGGATCCACCTTCTCGCATTGTTGATATTTACTCCAAAAAATAAGGCATATACCAAAAGGCCTATTGAAACAATAAGGAAAATGGGTGCATACTTATTAAACTCAGTATAATCAACATTGGAAACCAGCCAAGCCAGGGCAAGTCCGACGACTATATAAGGTACATGTTTAAATAAAAAAAATACAGTGGAATCAGTTTGAAATTTAGTCAATGACAAAGACGCGCTATAAACAGCAAGCATGGAGCATAGAGAAAGCAACAGAATAATGGCCCATAGAAAACGATTTCCTTTGATTTCCTCTCTGAGATCTAAAATAAATTCATTCATGATGCGATGCTTTGTTTTATTTTTAAAAACTCATTCTTAAATTGATCTCCTCTATCCATGTAATTTTTAAACAAATCAAAACTGGCACAAGCTGGTGACAACAAAATGACATCCCCCGGACGTGCTTGCAACCATGCCTCTTGCACTGCCGAAGTAATATTATTGGTATCAAAACAAACAGTTGTATGGCGAAAGGAGTCCAAAAGCTTCATATTATCTACACCCAATCCGATCAAAGCTTTTACTTTTTCCTTCACAAAGCTTTGCAATGAATCGTATTCATTGCCTTTATCCTGACCTCCTGCTATCCAAATCACAGGTTTTTTCATGGCATCCAATGCCCAATACACCGAATCTACATTTGTGG